>JANLJF010000019.1:0-3420 GCA_029255605.1 Azovibrio restrictus | reverse complement strand
ATGCACTATGTTGCGATGCTCATATACTTCTACGTAAATCTTCAGCAGACAGTTATACAAAAACCGCTCGGCATGCTTGGCCAGCATCACATCCGATGGGCCCGCCAATACTACTTTCAGCTTCACGTTCCTTTTCACGGCAGCTTCCATTCTACCCCTGAATGTTTTACCGGGTAGGAAATAGCTGCTCATAATGATCATCTCATCCTGCACATGATTCAGCATTTGTATATAGCTATGCTTTATCTGCTGCCGGCGGCGCACCCAGTCGTTCCTGCGCACACGCACTTCACAGTGCTTGTCTTTATACGGTGCCAATAAACTTTCATATTGTGCATAGCTGGGTGCATGCGCACGCGTAGTTTTATTAAGCCCCCCATTCCACATTTCACAGCATATATCTGCCAGTTGCAGGGCGGCCTCACCTTCGGTATATACGCCCATATCCAGCCACCCCGGCTTATCCGGCATATCATTATACTTATTGTCAATGTTGATGCCGGCTATCAGTGCCTTTACATGATCTACTACGGTTATTTTATGGTGCAGCCTGCGGCCAAAATAGAAATCACTGCTTTTAAACAACGGCTCGAACATACGGAAATGAATACCCCTCTCTGCCATCTCTTTTTCAAAACTGCCCGGCAGTTGTTGCGATGCATAGCCATCTACCAGTAGGTACACTTGCACGCCTCGCTCCGCAGCCCTTGTCATGGCATCTACTATGCGCTGCCCGGTTTCATCATAGGTGAAGATGTATACCTGCAGGTGCAGTGTTTGGGTAGCGCTGTTTATCAGTTCTTCAAGAAAGGAAAAATAGGTCTTGCCGCCGGGTATATGGCGTACTATGTTATGCGTAGTATATTCATAGCGCAGGGTGCGGCCTGGCCTTTTACGGGTACCCATATGCTCTTTAAAAATAGGTAACATTTTCATGCCACTGCAATTTGCCATGTATTAATTTTACTTATGCACCTGCATATGCTCAACGATAATGAACTGTGGTTCCCTCCTGTTTCCGAAGCGCTGGAAGACGGGCTGCTGGCTATCGGCGGCAGCTTGCAGGTTGAAAGGTTACTGCTGGCATACCGGAGCGGCATTTTCCCCTGGTACGATGATGAGGTCCCCATGTGGTGGTGTCCTGACCCCCGTTTTGTATTATTTCCCGGCCAGCTAAAGGTGAGCAAAAGCATGAAGCAGTTATTGAAAAACGATGCATTTGAATTTCGTATCGATAGCGATTTCAGCACAGTGATCAACAATTGCCGCCGCGCACCCCGCAATGGCCAGGATGGCACCTGGATAAATGATGATGTGGTAGATGCTTATACAGAGTTGCACGAAATGGGCTATGCACATAGTGCAGAGGCATGGCATGAAGGAACGCTTGTAGGCGGACTGTATGGCATCCGTATGGGGAATGTATTTTTTGGCGAGAGCATGTTCAGCCATCGCAGTAATGCCAGCAAATATGCTTTTATAAAGTACGTGCAGCAATTGGCATCAGAAGGGGTACAGTTGATAGACTGCCAGGTATATACCGAACATCTCGAAAGCCTCGGCGCATGTATGATACCACGGGAAAATTTTATACAACTGCTGCAGGATAATATCGGCCCTATGTTGTAATTTAAACGTACCAACCTACAACAGACACGCATGAAAATAAGTATATATCTATCTGCTATTCTTGCATTCATTTTGAATACACCTGCCTATGCCCAGCATAAGTTGCATACACGCCTGAAGGCTATAAGCGATTCTATGTATGCAGAAAATAACCCCAACTATATAATAGTAGATGCTATAGCAGACAAGCTTATTTCCGATGGTGAAGAGTACTCGGTCAATTACTACAACAATACACTTTACATAAATGGCCGTAAACTGGATGACACCTGCCGGGAACGCTACACACAGAAACATATTGCGATGCTCGAAAAAGCTGGCATTTCCAAAGACGGCACGAGTTTCTGTACGTCAGAAGGGGTTTACATATACGAGATATTAGATGCCCGCTCGGCATTTCGGAATAAGAAGTATGATTGGGGGGTATGCAAGCCTAAACGCTGATGCTTATTCCATATAAGTGATTTCCCTTACATAGCTGCTGCCCATTCCGGTATTACTATCTACTGCTTTATAACTTATAAAATTTCCATGCTCATCGTATGCATATTCCACGTTCATAGTATACAGCTCATCGCCATCAGCACTATATGTTTTTGTAAGCTGCACCACATGGCCATGCTCATTCCTCATCGCTTGTTGACTGCCAATTAGCTTGCCTGTTCCATCTACATATTTAATAACAGACGCGCGGTCATCATCACTAGTGTAGGTTATCCTCGCTTCACCTATCAAGCTATCATTTTCGTTAAAGTATGTAATAGACGATAACCGCCCTTTTTCATCTGCACTCCTTTTCACCTTCTTTGCATATGGTATATCATGATACTTTGGCAATGGCACTATTTGCCCTTTAGTATAATTTGTCTTTAGTAGCCTGTAAACGGTATTATTATACTGGTACCGTACAGGACTTTGCATTTCTTCAAATGTTTCTACCACTTCATGGTATATCCTTTTCTCTTTCTTCCTGCCAAACAGGATATACATCTGAATAACCCGCACGTTTCGTTTATAGTCATATTCTATATACACTTTACTGATGCTATCCCCGCTATGTATAGTCACATCTTTCACCTTGCCTTTAAGCTCCAACACATCGGGATAAATAAGGTTATCTTGCGCTTGTGCAAAGACGGTATTAATAAGAAAAATCAGGATTACTAATAGGCGCATATCGGTAAAGTTTATTGGTTAAAATAACGTATATTTGATATAATACGCTATGTGCATTAATCAGCCCAGCACACTAAGCTACATTAAAAACAGATTAAAATCAATATATGTCACTATGATTTTTCACAACAAAACACAACAAATTCTACTTATGAAAACCGGAAACAAAAAGAAACAAATCATCTGCAACTTACTTGATAGTCAATCAGTTACATTACCCTGCATCTAACTGCTTAGTTTTTGGAACAATCCGGAACAAAATATTTGAAGCAAAAACACAACAAAACACAACAAAAAAATAAGGCTCCCCAAGGGAAGCCTTACTATATAACCTAGTTCTTTATTTATTAGTAGCGGTAGTGCTCAGCTTTGTAAGGGCCATCTTTAGCTATGCCCAGGTAGTCAGCTTGTGCATCTGTCAATACGTCCAGTTCCACACCTATTTTAGCAAGGTGCAGGCGGGCTACTTTCTCATCCAGATGCTTAGGCAGCACATACACTTTGTTCTCGTAAGCGCTGTGGTTAGTCCACAGTTCTATCTGCGCCAGTGTCTGGTTGCTGAAAGAGTTACTCATTACAAAAGAAGGGTGACCGGTAGCGCAACCCAGGTTCACC
>JANLJF010000018.1 GCA_029255605.1 Azovibrio restrictus | reverse complement strand
CCTTACAAACGCATGACACACGCGGCTTTCGTCTAAAAAACCATGCCCCGTATATAGCAAATTTTTAAGGAGTTACAAGTTATCCTTTTTTTAAGGCTTCCTGCAATCTGAAACCGGATTTTAACATATAACTTTGCGCCGGCTTAACCGCCCGGCACACTAAGGCTACCCGGGCATATCAAGGTTTATAATCTTAAAACAGACTCATAACAATGAATTTTAACCCCTGGCATTCTGTAAGTTACGGCGAAAATGTGCCTGAAAGAGTAAATGCTATTATCGAAATTCCTAAAAACTCGCGTGCCAAGTACGAACTGGATAAGGAAACGGGCCTCCTGAAGCTCGACCGTGTCCTGTATTCTTCTGTATACTACCCTGCCAACTATGGCTTTATCCCCCGCACTTATTGCGATGATAAGGACCCGCTGGATATATTGGTGCTTTCGCAGATAGAAATGCAGCCCCTGTGCCTGGTAGAAGCTAAAATAATAGGCGTTATGCGCATGCTAGACCAGGGCGAGGCCGATGATAAACTGATAGCCGTTTGCGCACACGATATGAGCGTAGCCCATATAAATGATATCAGCGAGCTGCCTACTTATTTTATCGAAGAGCTGCGCCACTTCTTCGAAGAGTACAAAAAGCTGGAAAATAAGGTGGTGAAGATCGAAGAATTTCAGGGTGCCCGCCTGGCTAAGAAAATCCTGCAGCACAGCATCAATGATTATGAAACACTAATGGCAGGAAAACAACTCGAAACAGCAAAATAAGCTTACAGAGCATATATAATAGTAAAGGCAGCCGTTGAGCTGCCTTTACTATTTCGCACCATTATCAAATTGCCAAATTGTCGAATTGGCACATTGCCTAATTGACCAATTGTAATTACTTTGTCCGCATGGAAACCAACCAAAAACGTGTACACCGCGCCTGGGCTATGTACGACTGGGCCAATAGTGCCTATAATCTCGTTATCACTTCCACCATATTCCCTGCTTACTACCTGGCTGTTACTACTATAAAAGGTGAAGACGGCACAATTTTATCCGATAAGGTCAATTTTTTCGGTGCCGAAATCACCAATAGCGTCCTGTTCGATTATGCGCTGGCAGCCGCTTATTTATTAATAGCCATACTCTCTCCCATCCTTTCATCCATTGCCGACTATAAAGGAAATAAGAAAAACTTCATGCGCCTGTTTTGCTACATCGGCGCTATATCTTGCTGCGGCCTTTTCTTCTTCACCGGCAAAACGGTGGAACTGGGTGTGGTGCTGGCATCCATCGCTGCTGCGGGCTACTACGGCAGCCTGGTATTCTATAATTCTTTCCTGCCCGAAATAGCTACAGAAGAGCAGCGCGACAAACTAAGCGCCCAGGGCTTTTCTTATGGCTACATCGGCAGCGTACTGCTGCAATTGATATGCTTTGTATTTGTACTAAGCCCCGGCACGTTTGGTATCGATGAGGGTATAGCTTCGCGTTTATCATTCCTGCTGGTGGGCATCTGGTGGTTCGGTTTTGCGCAGATACCTTTATCGCGCTTACCACAGGGCAAGCCACTGGAACAACACCCGGAACACAACATATTCAGCAATGGCTTTCACGAGCTAAGAAAGGTATGGGGGCAAATGAAGCAATTGCATGTGCTGCGTACCTATTTGCTGGCTTTCTTCCTCTACAGCATGGGGGTGCAAACAGTAATGCTGGCGGCCACCATCTTCGGTGCTAAGGAGCTGAAGCTGGAAACAGGCCAGCTTATCATGACCATCCTCATCATCCAGCTGGTAGCCATTGCCGGTGCTTTCATCATGTCGAAACTCTCTGAAAAATTCGGCAACCTGAAGGTGCTGCTATTTGTTGTATTGATATGGATTGGCGTGTGTATCGCCGCTTACTACACCACTACAGCAATGGAGTTTTATATTATTGCTACTATCGTTGGCCTGGTGATGGGCGGCATCCAGTCGCTCAGCCGCTCTACCTATAGCAAGCTGATGCCCGTTACCAAAGACACAACGTCTTTCTTCAGCTTCTACGATGTTACCGAAAAGATAGCCATCGTTATCGGCATGTTCTCTTTCGGTTTTATCGAGTCGGTAACGGGTTCTATGCGCAACTCTATCATCGCACTCATTACTTTCTTTGCCCTCGGCACTATTGTTTTGTACCTTGCCATCATTAAAGCAAAAAAAGAGCACTTACAATCAACCGTAATTTAGAATATGAGATTATTTACAATAAACGCAGGATATTTTAAACTGGATGGGGGTGCCATGCACGGCGTAGTACCTAAAAGCATGTGGAACCGCGCAAACCCTGCCGATGAAAATAATATGTGCAACTGGGCCATGCGCTGCCTGCTGATAGAACATGGCAATTATAAGATTCTTATAGATAACGGCATGGGCACCAAGCAGGATGAAAAATTCTTCGGCTACTACCATCCGCATGGCGATGATACACTGGAAAAATCACTGGCCAAACATGGTTTTACACCTGATGATATTACCGATGTATTCCTCACCCACCTGCATTTCGATCATTGCGGTGGCAGCATCAAGCGCGAAGGCGATAAGCTGGTACCCGCTTTCCCTAAGGCACAGTACTGGAGCAACCAAAAGCATTGGGATAGCGCCATCAACCCCAACGAACGCGAGAAAGCATCGTTCCTGAAAGAAAATATTTTGCCTATAGAAGAAAGTGGCCTGCTGCGCCTGGTAGATGTGCCGGATGGCGAAGAGTGGATTCAGGATATCCGCATCCGCTATGTAAATGGCCATACCGATAACATGATGCTGCCGCAGATAAACTATAATGGCACCACCCTGCTTTATTGTGCCGACCTGCTGCCAAGTGTAGCACATATATCTATGCCATGGGTAATGGCCTACGATATGCGCCCCCTCGATACGCTGAATGAAAAACACGTGGTACTGAAAGAAGCGGCCGACAATAATTGGGTGCTCTTCTTCGAGCACGACCCGAAGGTAGAGTGCGCCACTGTACAGCGTGATGATAAAGGACGTATCCGCCTCAAAGAAACATTCGCGCTAAGCGAGCTGGACGGCAAATTCGGTATCGAGCCATAAAAAGGTTTCTGCCCTACTGCTTAGGACTTAAACATTTCTATAACAAAACTTGTCGCTTTTTTTCAAGATAGGGTTATAACCGCGCGATAGCTTTGCATAAAAATTCATTTTTTATGTCAGAGAACCGTTATAATGTATTCAACCAGATACATAAAGGCCTGCGCGCCCTGCTTTACGATACCGCCGTTTGCATCCAGCAGACCGATTTCAGCAGCGATGCCGCATCGGCAACTATTGAAAAGGTAGCACTTGTAGTCAATTTATTTGATGAGCATGCTCACCATGAAGACACCTACCTGTTGCCCTTAGTAACAGCACACAATGCTGCCCTGGTGGCGGAATTTGAAAACGACCACGAGATAGATCATAAACTATCTGAAACCCTGCGCGATCATACCGCAGCATGGGCGGCGGCCACCACTGCAGAGCAGAGAATAACGGTGGGCCAGTCCATTTTCTACGCTTTCAATGAATTTATAGCCTTCAACCTTTATCATATGAATAAGGAAGAAAGCGTCCTTTTATTCACGCTTTGGAAACACTACCCAGACACCGCACTGCTGGAAGCAGAACATGCCATTGTACAAAGCATAAAACCTGAAACACTCATGATAGAAAGCCAATGGATGATGCGCAGCCTTAGCAATCCTGAAATTATACAATGGCTGACGGGGGTAAAAATGGGTGCGCCCGAAGAGGTGTATGCTACCTACCTGCAATTGGCACAAAACGAACTGCCCGCTGAAAGGTGGCTTGTCATAGAAAGTGCTTTGCAACCAACCACAGCAGTCGCATAACAAATATGTCGCTTTTTTTCAATGTAGAACAGAAAGATAACCATACCTTTGCCCACAAGTTCTGAAAACCAGCAATTTATACCCCTACTGAACTATTGAATATGACTATAGCTTACCAGGAATATCAACCATCGCCGCATCTGCTGCCGTATGTAGAAAACTACTGGTTCCAGGTATTTGATGGCGATTCAAATGAAGATTCCCCGCTGCAAACCTGCCTGCCGTTAGGTATGACACAAATCATCGTGCATACCCAGCACCAGGAATGCTATGCTTTTTTCGATAACGATTGGCAAAAACTGCCGGATGCCTTCTTTGTGGGCATCTACAAAGACTTTGTTACATGGAAAACAAAAGGCTATTCTGTATGCTTTGGCATCACGCTGAAGCCTGAAAGCCTGATGCATCTGTTCAAAGTGCCGGCATCAACACTTTTTAACAACTATACAGATATTGACAACTTTCTGAATAAGAAAGTCAATACCTTATCGCAACGCTTATTTGGCATTACCGACCCCATGCAGTTGATACGCATTTCAGAATCTTTCCTGATGGAAAGGCTCAAATCTGTAAATGCAGAACGCACCTATATAGAAGAGGCCACAAAAATGATACGCCGGGCCAAGGGCAATATCAGCATAGAGCAGTTGTGCAGGAATTTGTATGTAAGTGAGCGCCAGTTGCAACGCAGTTTTAAAGATATGTATGGCACTACACCCAAAACATACACGCGCATCATACGTTTTCGCAATGCATATCAGCACGTAAAGCTTACACAAAAGGAAAAACTCTCCTGGGCCAATATATCTTATGATTACGGTTATTCCGACCAGGCACATTTTATCCGCGATTTTAAAGAATTCACCGGCATTGCACCATCATACATCTTCGATGATGGAAAGCAATATCGCCAGTTGAGTGTAGCCTTATAGGCAATGCACCATACATACTATGTACAGCCACAACTACACACTATTAAAAACAATTAAACAATAAATAAACTTAAAAATGAAACGTACATTTTACATGGCAGCTATCTGCCTGGCGGTTACCTATGCTGCCTGCACATCCAATGATAGTTCCAAAAGCACAGCAGGAAGCGACACATCAGTAAAGGCCACGAAAGAAGACAAAGTAAAGCGTGGCGAGTATCTCGTATCGGTTATTGGTTGCGGCGATTGCCATACACCCAAGATAATGACACCTCAAGGCCCCGCACCCGATATGGAGCGTTTCCTTTCCGGTTACAATGCAGAAATACCTTTGGGCGCTTATGATACGGCTATTGCCAACAGTGGCCGCTGGGTATTGATGGCTGGCGACCTCACCGCTGCCGCAGGCCCCTGGGGCGTCAGCTTCGCTTCCAACCTTACACCCGATGGCACAGGCCTGGGCAACTGGAGCTATGATGCCTTCCGCCGTGCTATGAGAGAAGGTAAATACAAAGGCCTCGAAAACTCCCGTACGCTATTACCGCCTATGCCCTGGTTCAATTTTAAGAATATGACGGAGGGCGACCTCGAGTCTATTTACGAATATCTGAAAACCATCAAACCAGTAAAAAATCTCGTTCCGCAGGCTATTATCAATATGCCTCCGCAACAGTCATAAAAAACACTTCCCTTCATCATACGGTCGGCCGGGTTATCTAATCCGGCCTTTTTCATACATGACAATAGTATGACAGTATAAACCCCACATAACAAGAATACCCACCTACCTTTGCGCGCAAATTCCTTTGTAATGACATTGAATACCCGTTTTACTTATTCGTTTTTCCTTGCTTCCGTATTTTGCCTTCGTGCTACAGCACAGCACCATGCTGCTGAAACACTGCCTGCAGGCCAGTTGCAATACCCCGATGAAAAACATTTTAAGAATATTCAGCAGCTTACTTTCGGTGGCGATAATGCCGAGGCATACTTCAGCTTCGATGGTAAGGCTATCGTGTTTCAGCGCACTGCCCCTAAAGATGGCATCATGTGCGACCAGATATACTACGGCAAGCTGCCCACAAAACCGGGACAAAAATTTGAATACAAACTGGTAAGTACCGGCAAAGGCCGCACAACCTGTGCTTATATGATGCCCGATGGCAAAAGCGTTATCTATGCTTCTACCCACAAGGGTGCAGATACCTGCCCCCCGGTGCCCGACCGTAAGGCGCTGAAGAAATATGTATGGCCCATCTACGAAACCTATGACATCTTCGTTGCCGACCTGAATGGTAAAATAAAAAAGCAGTTGACCGATAATCCCGGTTACGATGCTGAAGCTACCGTTTCTCCCAAAGGTGATAAGATCGTCTTCATGTCTACCCGCAATGGCGATATGGACCTGTACGTGATGGATATAGATGGTAAGAATGTAAAACAAATAACTACCGACCTGGGCTACGATGGCGGTGCATGGTTCTCACCCGATGGCAGCAAGATTGTATGGCGCGCATCTCGCCCTAAAACGGATGATGAGATAAAAGAATATAAAGACCTGCTGGCGCAAGGCCTGGTAGCGCCTACCAATATGGAGGTATATGTAGCCAATGCAGATGGCAGCAATGTGCAGCAGGTTACCAAACTGGGCAAAGCCAACTGGGCACCCAACTTCATGCCCGATGGTAAGCGCATCATCTTCGCTTCCAATCACGAATATGAAAGAGGTTTCCCTTTCAATATGTACACGATAAATATCGATGGTACCAACCTGCAGAAAATATCGCACGATGGCGGCTTCGATGCCTTCCCGATGTTCTCTCCCGATGGTAAGAAAATAATCTTCAGCAGCAACCGCAACAACGGCGGCACGCACGAAACCAATCTTTTCATAGCCGACTGGGTGGAATAGTTAACGATATCCATATTGTAGAAAAGCCTATACAGATGATGTATAGGCTTTTTTAATGCAGTAATTTCTACTTTTACACCATGCTCAAATCCCTTTTACTGGTAGGCACAGGTGGTTTTTTCGGCAGCGTGGCGCGCTATGCCGTTGCCTATGCTGTTGGCAAAATGGTAAGTACCACTTTCCCGCTGGGCACATTTCTTATCAATATTGCGGGTTGTTTTATCATCGGCCTGCTCTATGGCCTGTTTCAGAAAGAAGGTAATGCCCAGTCCGGTGCCTGGCTGATACTCGCCACCGGCTTCTGCGGTGGCTTCACCACTTTCTCTGCCTTCGCCCTCGAAAATGTAGCATTGCTAAAGCAGCAACTCAATACTACCGCCATGCTCTACACCGCCGCCAGCGTGGTCATCGGCCTGCTCCTCTGCAAGCTCGGCATCACCCTCGCCACCTAATCAACCAGTCAACTAATCAACCAACACCTAATACTCCAGTTCCTTCACCTTCGGGTCGTGCAGCAGTATCTCCAGCGCGGCTTCATGTATGCGTTTGGGCGCACGTATGGTCCATATATATTGTACACCGTCGCGTGTCTTTATCTGCTTGCTTTCCAGCAGCCGGTGCTTCTTTATATCAAAGAAGGTTTGGTAATCCAGTGACGCTCCATCGGCCTTATCATAGGTAATATGATATTCACGTGTCACCATCATAGCATCAAATACCAGTTGCAGCCTGAAAAACACCACCAGTACCGTCCAAACCAGCACGGTGGCTGCTATCGCTATATAATACTCCCCGCTACCTACCGACATGCCGATGGCCGCAGCCGCCCATACCGTAGCTGCCGTCGTCAGCCCGCGCACCCCTTTATCCCCTTTAAATATCAGCCCCGCACCCAAAAAGCCGATACCCGTTACGATATTCGATGCTATGCGGTCGCCGCTTATCATACCCGGCATGGCCATGTTTTGCGATACAATGGTGAACAATGCTGACCCCATACTTACCAGTATCAGCGTGCGGAAACCCGCGGCCTTACCGCTCCATTCCCGCTCCAGCCCTATCACTGCACCCAGCAGCGACGCTAATAATATTTTTTGTATATCTTCTGAAAACCAATCCATAGTTACTATTTCACATTAAAATTAAGCCAATAGCCGCATTAAGTCATTTTCTATGCCTGGCATATGTGTCCCCTATATTATCACAGGTTTACATTCTTTATTCCCCCGCATTTTTCCTAATTTAGCACCCCGAATAATGTCTTTTTCATGATCGAGATAAAAGTACCTACCGTAGGCGAGTCTATTAGCGAAGTAACCCTTGTAAAATGGCTGAAAAAAGAAGGCGACTATGTAGAGCGCGATGAGCTGCTGTGCGAGCTGGAGTCTGAAAAAGCCACTTTCGAGCTGAACGCTGAGCAAGCCGGTGTACTGCACATTGTGGCACAGGAAGGCGCTACGCTGAATATCGGCGACCTGGCCTGTAAAATAGATGAAACGGCTGCCCGCCCCGAAGGTGCTGCGGCACCTGCACCAAAGGCAGAGGAAAAACCTGCTGCTAAAGCCGCTGCTGCACCCGCGCCAAAAGCCGAAGCCGCAAAACCTGCTGCACAAACGGATGTAAAAGCTACACCTGTAGCCAATGCCATCATGGCCGATAAGCAGGTAAAAGCTACTGATGTAAAAGGTACCGGCTCTATGGGCCGCATATTGAAACAGGATGTACTGGATGCGCTGGCAAGCCCCGGCCGCAAAGGTGGCGCTGCTGCCTTCAGCCGCGAAGTGAAGCGCGAAAAAATGAGCAACCTGCGCAAAACTGTATCGCGCAGGCTGGTAGAGGCTAAAAACACCACAGCCATGCTCACTACCTTCAACGAGGTAGACATGACGCGCATCATGGAGATACGCAAGGTGTATAAAGACAAGTTCAAAGAATCGCACGGCGTAAACCTGGGCTTCATGTCTTTCTTCACCAAGGCTTGCTGCATAGCGCTGAATGAATGGCCTTCTGTGAATGCCTATATCGACGGCGAAGAAATAGTAAAACACGATTTCTGCGATATTTCTATAGCTGTATCTGCACCTAAAGGCTTGGTAGTACCGGTTATCCGCAATGCCGAAAGCCTGAGCATGGCAGAGATAGAAGCTAAAGTAGTAGAGCTGGCTACAAAAGCCCGCGACAATAAATTGAGCATGGAGGAAATGACGGGTGGCACGTTCACTATCACCAATGGTGGTGTGTTCGGCTCACTGATGTCTACGCCTATCATCAATATCCCGCAGTCTGCCATCCTGGGTATGCACAAAATACAAGAGCGCCCGATGGTGGTAAATGGCAAAATAGAAGCACGCCCTATGATGTATGTAGCCCTCAGCTACGATCACCGCATCATCGATGGCCGCGAGTCTGTAAGCTTCCTGGTTCGCGTAAAAGAACTGTTGGAAAACCCCGAAC
>JANLJF010000017.1 GCA_029255605.1 Azovibrio restrictus | reverse complement strand
GTTTGTATTCACCGTTCTCATATTCATACCATTGGTAGTAGGTACCTTTCCTTACCTCCAGTTTGAAAGACTCGCCGAAGCAGATAGCCGTATCCCTGGGATATACACTGAAATCATGCTCAGGTACGTATACTTGTAAGGTGTCGGCTATGATACAGCCATTACGGCCATTTGTACGGATAGCATAGTTGGTGGTCTGTGGTACATAAGCCAGTGGTTCTTTTATCGTAGAGTCCGACAAGTAATTGCCCGGTGTCCACATATACAGGAAAGGCAATCCCGGAGCTTCACAATAGTCGAATTGGAATACGGGGCGTGTTGTATATTCTTTGATGGCTGCTGCTGTTTTAGCGCCACATACACTTTGTGTTGTAGTGTTTGGAGCTTTGTAAATTAGGCCTGATGGGTAGGTGGTTGGCAGGAAGTTTATCACTGGTGGTATACCGGTTGTTGGGGTACAAGGCCCGGTTAGTACAGGGTTTTCACTGTAGCAGAACTCAACTAACAGGTTCTTACTGGTATCCCAGGTGTAAGCCTCATCGAAGAGGAATTTATGTTTACCATCTACAAACGTAATATTAGCCGGTGCTTTAAATACCTGCGTTGTACTGGTCTCAAAACCTTCAGCTTTATTCACTACATTCTTATCTGTACAGCCAAGTGCGATAGTAAAGTTGGCATATTCCAAGGTAGGATCGCCATTGCCACTTGTTTCAAACGACAGAGCCCTGATAATAGATGAGCGTAATCCATACTCTTTAAGTTCATCTTTTCTTATCAGGAACTGATATTTAGACGAATGCACATCACCCGGAAGGCGAGGGGAAGCTGTACCTACAGTGTCATAGGCAATGCCGGTGCCAAAGTTTGGAGAACCCCATACAACCAGGGAATCGTAGTCAGTACAAGCAGTTATAGATGTTGTGCCACAAGCTAAATTGCTTATAGGACCGGGACCGGATATTACTGCATCCAGTTGTAAGTAACCCGGGCGGCACATAACAAATCTATCTGTTTGAGGAAAAACGTCAATGGTATTCGTAGTATCTACATATACCAGCACAGTATCACTGGCTTTACATTTGTCTTTCAGATCAGTTGAGCTTACAACATATTGCGTATTCGTGCGTGCTGTTGATATTGGGTCAGGAATATCATCTGCGTTCAAATCTTTTGCAGGCCCACCGCTGATATCGCGCCATTTGATATTTAAAAGCGCGCTACCATAACCCCTTACTGACAACTGCCTGCCGGGTGGGTTTATTTTACAGGTAGCCAAGTCGCGACCTGCATCCAGGCCACTCACTACCGTAATAAGTATCACTGTTTTGTTACGAAGTACAATAGGTTGATCAAGATTACATGTAGAATCTGAAGAAGTGATAACCAACGTATGCTCGCCTATATTAGCAGTACTTGGTACCCAGGTAAAGGTACCAGTTACGTTATTTGTACCGGCGCCGGCCACGTTGAATGTGGCACCGGGGAACTTATCTAAATTAGCTGTCATATATACGTTGTGTGTGGGGTCGCCTGTTTGAGAATTCAGGCTGAAATTCAGGGTGTTGCCAGGACAAGTAACAATAGATTTGCCCCCACCTTTTATTGGAACAACAGCGCCATTATCAACTGTCAGAGTTTGGCTTAAAGAATCAAGTCCCGGAGGAGGTGCTGTACATGGCAGTACTGAAACTTGTACGTCACGTGTAGTATATCCCGTACGGATCTTTGTATTCCGGTCATATTCATCTACACGAAAATCTAATACCATGAAGCCTTGGCTCATAGGCGTAAAAGTGGCAGTACCGGTAAGTGGATTCAACGTATATGGATTTGCAGCACTGGAACCTATCGGGTCTGCAAGGCTAAAGCCTGGCTTGTACGTAAGGAAAGCGCCGGCTCCACTCATTGGGTATTGCTGAGTCACATTTAATGAGTCGCCATTAAAGTCAAAAGGTTCAGTTAAGTACCCGGTAGGTTGACCCACACATAGATAAGGAAGCGGATTGCTTGTAATACGCGGTGTACTGTTATTATATTTAATCTGATTGTTGAGGCCTGCCTCTATATAAAAACTGTTGCTCTGGCCACCTACCAGGTTCGCATCGTTACGGCAACAGCTTGAATACGAAAACGTCCAGTCGGGTTGTGCAGATGGTAGTGTTACCTGAGCTACATAAGCCCTTGCCTGGAAAGCCGGGAAAGAGTCTCGTTTACTAATATCGCGGCAACTGTTTTTAGGATAATAAACAGGACAAAGAGAATGCAAAGTGTCAGCATTAGCTTTGTCAGGATTTAAGGTAAGGTTTGTATCAAGGCCGGCTTGGGCTGATTTATAATTGATGGTAACACCTCCTGTACCACCATCAGTAGGACAGGTTTGGCATGCATAATAAATAATGAGTGTCACCTCATATTTATATTCGGGTACGCCGCAACCATCTGGTGCATTACCTATATAGGTAACATACATATCTGCAGCTCCAAAGTGGCAAGCAGAAGCTTGTTTGGAAAAAAACATGAGCGGAAGCGCGAGAAACAAGAAAAACTTGCGTAACAGTAAATCTCGATAAGCCATAGTGTTTTGTATTAATGCGATAAACTCAATTTTTTATAAGCAGGTTCGCATATTTAGTTAGACACAAAATAATAATAACTGGTTGGTTTATTGAATAAAATCCCAAAAACTTCTTAATTTTTATCCATAGTGAAATATTTTTTAATGTTATATTTTGTTTTGAGGCTGTCAAAATATTAATGAGATGATACAGCTTCTTTTAATTGTCATTATTTTGCGCATATGCAGCCTATAATAACGATAAATGGCTTATCTAAAAGCTATGGAGACAAGCAGGTTCTCAATAATATTCATTTAGAAGTATATCCCGGCCAGGTAATCGGGTATATTGGCCCGAACGGGGCAGGTAAATCTACTACGGTAAAAATACTTACGGGGGTAATACAGGATTATACAGGAACCGTAACTGTAGCAGGAATGGATTTGCGGGATAATGTATTGGAAATCAAGAAGATAATAGGTTATGTGCCTGAATTGGCCGAGTTGTATGATTTGCTGACACCAAGGGAATACCTCAGCTTTATTGGCAAGCTGTATCATATGCCGGATAACCTGATAGAAGAGCGCATGACAAAGATGCTGGACTCTTTTGGCTTGTTGCCGAATATAGACCAGCGCATGGATAGTTTTTCAAAAGGTATGCGTCAGAAGGTGCTGATTACTTCAGGGCTTATACACAACCCTTCCATTGTAATATTAGATGAGCCTCTTTCGGGCCTGGATGCCAATGCTGTAATACTGGTAAAAGAATTACTGCAAAGGTTGAAACAGGAAGGCAAAACAATATTTTATTGTTCGCATATGATGGATGTAGTGGAAAAAGTATCAGACCATATCATATTGATAGATAAAGGAACTATCATTGCCAATGGCACCTTCAGTGAATTGAGAGGTAGTGGCACAGAATCGCTGGAACAGATATTCTCTAAACTGACTGCTGCTGATAACCTTGGCGAAAAGGCTGATAGCTTTGCTTCTGCCATCAGTAACAAAAACTCATAAGCTTCTATTCCCCTATGAATAAATTTTTATTGTTTCTGGTAATGTTACCCAAGGCCTTATGGCGCAGCCTGGGGGCAGATATAGAACAGCTAAAGTGGATACTGAGTGTAAAGCTGAAAATGGATGACAGAAAACCTTTGGGGTTTAGCCGCCCACAGGCACAAAAGAAGCCATCCAGGTATACATCTGCACTTACAGTTGTTGTTACCTTTTTTACGGGTATCGTTTACATATTTCCATTGTTTGGGTTTAAAGATACTATCCTGGCATTATTTGCTTTTTACAGCATGATGTTAGTGTTATTGTCTTTTATGTTAATAATGGATTTTTCAAGTGTGCTTGTTGATACACGCGATAAACTTATCATTTTTACAAAGCCTGTGAATGATAAGACGATATTCCTATCGCGTATGTTGCACATCCTAATTTATTTTATGCGCATCGTATTGCCCATGAGCTTACCGGCATGGATAGTATGGGGTATACTGAAGGGGTGGGAAGGCGCATTATGGTTTCCAGTTCCATTGATATTATTGGTGTTTATTTGCCTGTTTGTGGTGTTGGGGTGTTACCTGTTGTTGCTAAGATTGGCCAAGCCTGAAAAATTTAAAGATATTATTGGCTATTTCCAGATAGCTTTCTCCATTATCATTTTCGCATCTTACTATTTGCTGCCAAGGGCTACGGATAACGAAATGCTACAGCAAATGACAGCAACACAATATCCGTGGATACGTTATGTGCCGTCGTACTGGCTGGCGGCATGCTGGACCTGGGTGGAACCTTCTGCAGCTAAGCTTGCCGGCACCCAATGGCTGAGTATTGCAGCTGTGTTATTCCCGTTAGCTGCAATGTGGGTCACTATAAAAATGCTTGCACCTTCTTTTATAAAAAGAATAAGTGCTATAGATGGGGTAGAAGTGCATGTACCCAATATGAAAAAGGTAAAAAAGGGTGGCAGTAAAATATATTACTGGCTGGCAAATATTTTAAACAGCACCAATGCATCTAAAGCCGGCTTTATGCTTACATGGCTGCAAACTGCCAGGAGCCGCACTTTTAAAATGCGTGTATATCCCAGTTTTGCTTACATTTTTGTTTACTTCTTTTATATACTGCTTTCTGATAACCGGCCTTTTGCGGAGGTATGGGAAAGCTTACCACAAAGCGGAACATATCTTTTGTTGCTTTATTTGTCATCGTTCGCTATTATGAATGCCATCAATTTTGTAACGATAAGTGAACAATACAAAGCAGCCTGGGTATATTATTCGTCACCAGTAGCTACCCCCGGCCATATTTTAGGCGGTGCCTTTAAAGCCATGTGGGTAAAATACTATTTACCATTTTTTACAGCCATTGCAATCTTTGTAATATATATATGGGGTTTCTCTGTAGTGCTCGATATATTATTGGCAATGGTAAATGTTACGATGTTTGCATTGTGTATTCTTCGTGTTGGGTACCGCCATTTACCATTTTCATTAGCAGAGCAGATAAAGACTTCCGGTGCTAAAACAATTTTCAGGGTAATATTTGTTTTTGCATTAATAGGCGGCTTAGGCATTGCACATCACCTTATTCATTTTTGGTGGTTGAAATTATTATTTCTTGTGTTGTCATCTATCTTCCTGTGGTTGGTTTGGGATAGTTATCATAATACAGACTGGAAGAGCATACGAATGGCAGAAGATGCGTTGTAAATAACTAAATAGTATATCGTTTTTGATGAAGAAAATAACTATGGCAGCGATGCTGCTTCCGTTTTTTGTTGCATGTAAGGATAATAAGCAAAATGTAGCTGCTGGTAGAACAGATTCGTTGACAGTACCTAAAGATATGCATACACAAAGCAATGCAGATAGCATTAGCATGAAGCACCTGGACCTGGATATAAATGTAGACTTTGTAACGAAGCAGATATCGGGCCGTGCCACATGGGATGTACAGAATGAGAAAAAAGCTAAACGATTGAGGTTGGATACCTACGACCTGACTATTGATAGTGTGCAGGTAGATGGTATCAAAACAGAATATACACTGGATGCCTTTGTTGAGCATTTGGGTAGTGCGTTGAATATACCGGTTACAGAAACTACCAGTCAGGTATCCATATATTACCGCAGTGGTAAAAACGCACGTGCGTTACAATGGCTGGAACCACAACAAACGCTCGGTAAAAAACAACCTTTCCTTTATACGCAGTCAGAATCTATCTATGCCCGTTCGTGGATACCATGTGCCGACGGGCCGGGTATCCGCTATACTTATACAGCACGGGTTGTTGTGCCCAAAGGTCTGATGGCGCTGATGAGTGCTGAGAATCCGCAACAACTGAGTGATAGCGGCATTTACCACTTTGATATGCGTATTCCTATTCCTGCATACCTGATGGCGCTTGCTGTTGGCGACCTGCGCTTTAAAAGTATAGATAAACGTACCGGCGTATATGCAGAGCCTACCATGATAGATAAAGCGGCTAATGAATTTGCCGAAGTAGGTGAAATGGTGCGTGCGGCCGAAAGGCTTTATGGCCCATACAGGTGGGGCAGATACGATGCACTTATCCTGCCTCCGGGTTTCCCGATAGGTGGGATGGAAAACCCCAAGCTTACTTTCTGCACGCCTACCATCATAGCAGGTGATAAATCATTGATGAACCTGGTAGCACATGAGTTGGCGCATAACTGGAGCGGCAACCTGGTTACCAACCTTACATGGAATGATTTTTGGCTGAACGAGGGCTTCACTGTTTATTTCGAGCGTCGGATTACCGAGTCGATGACAGATAAAAGCTATGCCGATATGCTTTGGGAACTGGGGTACCAAGACCTGGAAGCAGCGGTGGAAGATTTAGGGAAAGACAGCAAGGATACCCACCTGAAACTGGACCTGACAGGTCGTGACCCGGATGATGGCCTTACCGATATAGCTTATGAGAAAGGTGCTGCATTCCTTAAACTTATAGAAAACAATGTTGGCCGCGAACGTATGGATGTCTTTTTAAGGAAGTATTTTGATGAACATGCGTTTAAAACCATATACACCGAAGAGTTTCTACAATACCTGGATGAAAAGCTGATAAAAGGCGATACGGCTTTGCGTAATAAATTGAATATAGATGCATGGGTGTATGGCCCCGGCATACCTGCCAATTGTCCTCGTGCAGATATGGAACGTTTCAAGAAAGTGGATGCAGCCAGAACTGCGTTTTTGAGTGGTGCAGCACCTGCTACACTGCAAACTGCAAAATGGAGCACACATGAATGGTTACATTTCATGCGTAAAATGCCAAGGCCATTAACGGCAGATAAAATGAAGGCGCTGGATGATGCTTACCACCTGACACAGAGCGGCAATAGTGAAATAGCCGACCTGTGGTTTATAATGGCTGTAGCGGCAGATTATCAACCGGCATATCCGGCTATGGATAAGTTTTTAAGTGCAGTAGGCCGCCGTAAGTTCTTAGAACCTCTGTATGAAGAAATGATGACTACCAACAAACAGCAGATGGCCAAAGATATTTATACCAAATATCGCCAGAACTATCACCCGCTGGCACAAATGACATTAGATAAGCTCGTGCTGAATAAATAAGAATAAGAAAAGCCCACAATATTGTGGGCTTTTGCTTTTATAAACGTGTACGTTTAATAACGCAATAGTTCTTCGATTTTAGCAGCAACCTTATCTGCATTCGGCAGCATAGCTGCTTCCAGTGCCATATTCATAGGTACTGCCGGCAGGTCCATTGCGCCTATAGTTTGTACAGGTGCATCCAGTTCCCTGAAGCAGTTTTGAGCTATGCGGCCTGCAAGCGCTTCGCAGAAAGAATTGCGTAGTTGCTCTTCTGTCAGTACGATGCACTTACCGTGTTTCTTTACCGTATTGTAAACCAGTTCTTCATCCAGCGGATAAATAGTGCGCAAGTCTACCACTTCCACCTGCCCGGGGAAATTTTTAGCAGCATTCTTTGCCCAGTAAACGCCCATGCCATAGGTAATAATACACAGTGATTCACCATTATCCACAGCTTCCTGTGTGGCTTCCAAAATCACAGCGCCTTTGCCCAGTGGCAGTATATAATCACGTTCCGGCTCTACTGTTTTAGCTTCATCCGTTCCCGGCACTTTGCTCCAATAAAGGCCTTTATGTTCCAGCATTATCACTGGGTTAGGGTCGTAAAATGCAGCTTTCATCAGGCCTTTCATATCGGCAGCATTGCTGGGGTAGGCTATTTTGATGCCCTTAATGGTAGCCAGCGTACTTTCTACACTACCGCTATGGTAAGGGCCACCGCCACCATACGCGCCTATAGGCACACGGATGATGCAGCTTATCGGGTACTTACCACAAGTGAGGTAACAAGATTTGCTGATTTCGGTTACCAGTTGATTGATGCCCGGATATATATAGTCGGCAAACTGTACTTCTACTATAGGTTTCAGCCCCAAAGCACTCATACCCACTGTAGAGCCAATGATGTATGCTTCTTGTATAGCTGTGTTAAATACACGTGTATCGCCAAACTTATCGGCCAGTGTAGCCGCTTCACGAAATACACCGCCAAGCCTGCGCCCTACGTCTTGCCCGTAAAACAATGCTTCGGGATGGTCTTGTAATATTTCTTCTACCGCATGCAGGGCGGCATCTACCATTACTACTTTATCCTTGCCTGCCGGTGTACGGGTACCTTTTTCTTCGGTAATTTTTGTTGGGGCAAATACGTGGTCGGCAACAGTAGCAGGGTCTGGTTCTGCAGCAGCAACAGAAGCTTCAAATTCCTTTTGTACAAAAGCCAGTTCAGCAGCTTCTATTTCATCCAGCTGTGCTTCTGATATGCCCTTTTGTTGCAGTAGTACTTTCCGTAGTTTGGGTCCGGGGTCATCCAATGAATGTTTAAAGAGGTCTTCATTAGTACGATACCATTCTTTACGCACGCCGGATGTATGGTGGCCCAGCAACGGCACTTTAGCATGCACCAGTATAGGCCGGCGTTCTTTACGTACCCAGTCTATGGTGTATTGCATGGTTTTGTAAGAGTCGGCAAAATCGCTGCCATTTACCCTTACACGCTCC
The DNA here is from genome assembly GCA_029255605.1 of Azovibrio restrictus. GTDB lineage: Bacteria > Bacteroidota > Bacteroidia > Chitinophagales > Chitinophagaceae > Polluticoccus. The sequence goes on along the minus strand of JANLJF010000017.1, from coordinate 572 downwards.
AGTCCTTTGAAACCGGCTGCGTATTCATAGGCATCCATGCTGCGAGCTTCATCGCTGCTTACAGATATACCCCAGTCATTATCCTGAACGAGGTATATAATAGGCAACTGGTGCAGGCAGGCAAACTGGAACGCTTCACTTACCTCGCCTTCTGTAACGCTACCATCGCCCAGCGAGCATATAACAACCGGTGGGGTAGGATAGGTTATCAGTTTTTGTTCTTCTATATATTGTATACCCTGTGCCACGCCGGTAGTAGGTATTACCTGCATTCCGGTAGCACTGCTCTGGTGTATTATCTTAGGAAAATTGTCTCTACGTATGTTAGGGTGGTTGTAATACTCACGGCCACCGGTAAAAGGGTCGTCACCTTTTGCCAGCAATTGCAGCATCAGCTCATAAGGTCGGTAACCCATACCCAGCATAATGCTTTCATCCCTGTAATAAGGGCTGACATAGTCATGGGGCTTCAACAACATGCCAGTGGCCAGTTGTATAGCTTCGTGTACGCGTGAGGTACTGTGTACATATTTGCATACCTGGCGATTGGCATCATACGTTTCTGCCATTGC
>JANLJF010000016.1 GCA_029255605.1 Azovibrio restrictus | reverse complement strand
GCACGTACTATGTAACGGCCACTTGCAAAACTGCTTACAGGAAGCTCTACTTTGCCGGCCTTTTCGGTCAACACAGTGCGATAAACCACTTGTCCAAGGTTATTCAGGATCGTTACATCCTCAATTTTAGCACCCGCAACACTAAGCAATGTTTGCTCGCTGGCAGGGTTTGGATACAAGCTGGCTTCCAGTTCAACATTTTCTGTAGTGGTTACGTTGGTTGCCCATTGCACACTTTGCAGCGTATCTGTACCACAATCATTGTAGATAACCAGTTTAGCTACCAGGTTGCCATCGTAAGTTTTAGTTACGGTATTGGCAGTGTGTGTAGTACCATCGCTAAATATCCATAATACTTTCGTTACATTTTGTGCACCTGCAACGTTAAATATGTATGTATTATTTGTACGGATGTAGCTGATACCTGTAGCTGTTGGCAGCGGATTAATGGTTACATTAATTGCATCTGAACCTTGACAGCTTGGGCCTGCATCTACAAATACACTGTAAGTACCACTTCCTTTGTATATCTGGATAGTTTGGGTCGTATCGCCGGTGCTCCACAGATATTTAGCACCAGGATAACCGGCATCCAGTATGTAAGGTTGGTTTTTGATTTCACAACCTGTGATATCAGCCCCCAGGTTCACATTAATAGGACCAGCATTTACTATCGTTGCAGTCGATGTATCTGAACAACCGATGTTTGTAACTATCAGATTATAAGTACCGGCTGTTGTTACATCGTAAGTTTGGCTGGTAGCGCCCGGTATATTCGTACCATTAAGCTGCCATTGATAGCTTAGAATGCCCGAAGGGCTTGAAGCTGATAACTGCAGTTGGCTGCCGTTGCAATAAGTAAGCGCACCGCTTGCCCCAACAGTTGCCATTGGCGGAGCTGTTACAACTACACCTACAGGTATGGATGTAGAAGACTGGGTACCGGTAATTTTTACAGTATAGTCGCCACCCAAAGTAGCAGGGTATGTATTGGTAGCAGCACCGGGTATTAATACCCCATTCCTGAACCACTCATAAATATAGGTAGTAGAACCACCGGATACCGGACTGGCTAACAGCAATACTGTATCGCCCGTACAGATATAAGACTTACCACCAGCAGGTACCAGTAAAGCACTGAAGTTAACGCCATCAGGAATACCGGTAAATGTACCAAAGGTGGTAACACCATTTGCCTGTATGGTATTGCTTGTAGCATTGGTGCTACTGTTAGCAGCATTATAAGATATCCATGGAGTGGATGCATGCTTGTGAGCCAGTTTCAAACCAGACTCGCTGGCGATAGTACCCATCCAGATATCCATATAGTTTAATGTCAGGTCAAAATCATAAGTAGTACCTATAGCTGATGGTATAAAATCGGTATAAAAATACTGATGTGTACCACCGCTTATTGTAGTAAAGTTTGCCGGCGGGATACGGCCGCTATACTGACGTATAGTAAGCGGAGTTGTAAGCGCCAATGCTGTATTCCATTTTACAGTAGCAACAGGTTGTCCGCCAAAAGTAAATACCTGTGTTACACCGGGTGCTGCAGTAGCAGGTGTAGCTACGGCCGCAGGAGGTGCTACTGTTGGTTCAAATTCATAAGCACCGATATCAGGAACACCAGCAGCCAGTGTTGTAGGACGATTGTTACCATTTATATCCGTCGAGGTAACGGTAGACTGTTGTGCACGACCATTCAAAGACCAAGAGGCAGGGTTTGTTGGATCGGGTGTCAAGTCGGTATTAGCATTCGTAAACCCGGCGTTATAAGATATTGAATTCTGATCATAGCCCAGTGATGCTACGCCGGCTCTCATAGCTGGATAGTTCGCATAGTTTGTACCATTGATCTGGGCCAGTATAGAGCCACTTGCATACAGATTGTTGTAATCACTTGTATTACCGGTACCTGAAGGTGCATAGTAATACAATGCAGGTCCGCCACCTGTATTTATAAAGGCATTATTCCTGACACTGTTGTTATTGTACGGAGAATAGCTTGCATAAATGTATGCTGCATAGCCACTCGTATTTGTATTAGTATGGCTTACACTATTATTCAGAAAATCCGCATTTGATGGATAGTAAATATAGATACCAGCATAAGAATAGCTGCTACCAACAACTGTTATAACGTTGTTGGTCATTTTAGACTTTGTGGCCAGCGTACTAGACAAATAGCCATGAGGATAGTAAATGTACAGGGCCGCACCATAGCTTGGGTTTATACCATGAATCTTATTGCCATTACATTCAAACGGTTGTGGCACAGTAGGTGTATGGTAGTTATACATAGTCATACCATAACCTGCAGTACTCCTTGCATTCAGTACATTATTGTTGTACTTCCAACCGCTAACATAATAGAAATATGTACCGTAATAGTAGAAATTATTGAAAGTATTCCCCGACACATTTATGTTCCTTGTACCGCCAGAGGAATTACCATTCCAATAAATACCAAAATAGCCGTTATTAATTTCATTGTTCATGATAACAATACCATCATTGGTGGAACCAACACTGGCATATATATTCTGGTGATAGTAGTTGGTAGAATTTGGTACATTCAGTACGCAACCTACGATACTATCATAACTCGAGTTTCCTGTAAAGCTTAAAGTATAAGCATAGCTCGCGCCCGTGCTATTGATAGTTACATTTTTGATAGTGATATAAGATCCATCTGCAAAGCGTAAAGCATGCGCATTTCCTGTAGATGAACCACCCGCCCAGTTGATAGCTACACTGGATGCACTCCCGTTTTCTGATTGGAATACAACTCTGTTCGCAGCGCTGCTACCTATAAAATTCCCGATCGTTAGTGCCTTTGTATTTGTGTAAGTACCGGGACGTATATTAAATACTACAGGGCCGCAAACGCCTAAGGCATTCAGATCGTCTACTGCTTGCTGAACTGTTGCGAAGTCGGGAGATGTACCACCAACAGTGTATGTACCATTCAGTGCTGCGCGCAGAGAAATATTCAGCGTGTCATCTGCAGGTATCACATCCAGCACGCCATTCGGGTCAGATGTCCATACTTTGAAAACATTAGCAGCGGTATTGAAAGTAACATTCGCTAAAAATATATTAGCTGCATTACTATTTGGCACACCGGTATTAACAGGTATAGTAGTCGTATAGTTAATTGTGGTAACAGGCCCACCGTTCAACTGCCAGTGTATTTTTACACTGTTAAGCGGATTGTTACCATTGTTTTTAATACGTACTGTAACAGGATAAGTACCTGCACAGAAGAAACCTTTAGGTGTAACTATAGAATCAACACCCGCGTTATCCGCTACATCTATACCGGTATACCAACCATAAGTATTCAACTTAGGGGTAGTTGGGCTGTAAATATAATTGCGCACAGTGTTGGCACCACTGATAGTAATAGGATAACCTACCCACGGGTTAGCACCGTCTTTTTTAGCAAGATGCAATACCATATCCGATGCGATAGTACCTATCCAGGGATCTTTGTAATAAATATTAGCATTGTAATCAGCGCTTGTACTACTTTGTATATCTGTGTAGAAATACATGTAAGTAGGGTTCAGCGTTGTAATAGATGGTGGCTGTACGCCTGAATATTGCCTGCAATCAGGAGCAGTTGCTGGTACGGTTGCGGCAGCATCCCAAGTGATGCTTGCAACTGAATCTAATCCAAAAGTGTAAACTTGGGTACCGCCTGCAACAGGTGCTGCCGGTGTAACAGTGCATAATGGAGGTAGTACACCTGCATTGGGTGTAAACTCATAAGCCCCTAAGTCCGGAACGCCCAAACCAGGTACTATAGGCCTCGCATTACCATTAATGTCTTTATCATTACCTGTAATATGTGTACCACGGCCATGCATAGACCATACATCAGGGCTAGCTACATCTGGGCTTAAGTCACCCGTAGAAGGGCTAATGAACGCCGGTGGGTAAGACAGTGAATTTTTATCAAGGCCAAAGCTGCTCTTCCATGTATTTAAAGTACCTGTAGTAAGAGCACCGCTATATGGATTATAGTTCCATGCAGTACCCGGTGCCGGTGTGTAAATATTATTGTAATCAGATTTATACCAATCAGCCAGGTTTGGAGCACCCCAACCTAAGAAACGACCGTTTGAACTAGATTTTGCAATGATGTTATTATAAAGTTCGAAGGTACCGCCATAATAATCATATGTATATGTATACATAGTATAGTTAGCAGTAGATGTACTGCTACTATTGTTATAGATAGTATTGTTAAGGAACTGTACAGGTCCCCACGCATACATAGAATAAACTGTATAACAACTGCTACCTGTGTTAGTAGTAATGATTGCGTTATTATAAATCTTTACATTATCAGGATACACACAGTATAAACCGTAGCAAGTAGATGATACATTTTTTGAATATATTTTATTATTTCCTATGATACCATTCTTTGTTAAACCCTTACTATAATGCATGTATATAAACAAGCCACCCGTAACACTGCTGGCGGAAGAAATAGCATTGAAAGTGTTATTGAGAATGATGTAATCGCCTGAGTAGTTAAAATAACCAGCATACATTGTGCTCGTACCATTCAGTATAAAACTGTTGCCATATAAAGAATCAAAATAGCTATAGCTTATATACACACCATATGTGGTACTTGTAGAAGTACTACTGAAGGTGTTATTAGCAATTATTTGACGCTTTCCTGCAGACCCATTACAATAATTAAGGTAGATGCCATATGTAGTACCGCCTACACCTGTCAATGTAACAGTGTTCCCTGATATCTCTACTGCACTATCGCAGTATGTTAGGTTAAAACCTTGGTATGAACCCGTAGTAGTTTTACTAACTGTGTTGTTCCTGATCTTAATATCGTTATTATAATACGCATAAACAGAACCATAATATGGTGTTATAGTATTGCCAGAGATAACGTTATTAGTAGGCCTTGTAGAAGAACTACTACTATAATAAACCCCCCATGAGCAACCAGCCGGGAAGGTATTATTAGATATCGTATTATATCCACCTGTGTTGCCGGAAGCAAACACACGCGACTTGTACATACTGGTAGAAGTACTTGTATTACCCGTCAGTGTACAATTATCAACCGTATTATAAGATGCGCTACCTGCAAACTGCACGTCGGTACCATATGTAGTACCAGTGTTACTCAGAGTAAGATCTTTAATTGTTATATAATTGGCATTATCCAGTTTGAAAATGAAATTATTGCTTGTAGAAGTACCTGCTGTTGCAATAGTAACAGTGCCCGGGCCACTTTCAGGCTGGAACGTAACCGTATTGCTGGCACTAGCACCCGTAATAGAATTGATAGTGCCCTGCCAGCCGGTACCGGAATAAGAACCAGAACGGATGTTGAAAGTTACCGGCCCCGAAACACCGTTATTGTTTAGGGCTGTAATTGCAGCAGATAGGCTGGCGTAGCTGGGTGTTGTACCCCCGATGGTGTACGTACCACTCAGCGGTTGCGCAAAGGCAGAAAAACCTCCGAACAACATAAGGCATACAATTAATAATGCCTTCTTTAGTTTGTTAAAATGCTTCATTTACAAATTGTTTTAGGTACCATAATAAATTACAAAGAGCAACATGGTTCAATGTAAAATCATAGGCGGTAGTGGCGGCAATAGTAAAACTATGTTGTATACATGTTTCGTGCGATTAAAAACCAGTTAAAAGCCCATTAAAAAACCTTAAGCGGCGATTAAAAAACAGTTAAAACCTATATACGTAAAATGGGGATTGGATTTGGTGGCTGGTGGTAATTGTTAAATTTAAGGATAAAGTGGCAATTTAGAAACAGGTACAAGCGTTTTTCTGCTTATTATTTTACTGTAAGCCGGTTGATGCCTGCTTTTGCCTGTTGAAATATGGAATTCTTATAATCCTGAACCGGCATGCCCAGGCATGCTTTATAACTGGCCAGCGCCAGGGCAGCATTTCCTCTTTTTTCATATATGAACCCTACCTGTAGCGATGAGCGTGCAGCAAAATGCTCTTTTCGCTCCCTGCCCAGGGATATAGCTCTGTTATAGTATTCTAATGCCTTATTGTCATTGCCAAGCTCATCATATGCCCTGCCCAGGCGAAAGTTGTATTCAGCTTTGTCTGTAATACCACCCATCTCAGCCTCTGTTTTGCCCGATAGTTTGGTGAGCGCCTGCTGGTAATAGCCCCCATCTATCAGTAGTCGGGCTTGCAATAGTAATGGCTGCGGCCACGCATTTTGCTCGGCAAAACGCTGCGCTTGCTTGTCTGCATCTACATCGGTAGTGCCATATTTTTTTATCGCCTCCTTGCATTGCAATGCCTGCTGCTCATCTCCGTGCAGGTAGTAGGCATATGCCTTCTTTTGCCAGGTATCTTTTATGAATAACCTGCCGCGATAGGCCGATAAAAACTTGTTGAAGTAACCGATAGCAGCAGGGTCCAGCTTATGCAGCAGTGCCGCCCCTACTTCGTAATCCAGCACGGGAAAGCGCTTGTAGTCATCCAGGCCCTGCATATACTTTAGTGTTTGCAATGCGGCATCGGCCTTGCGGTAGTTAAGCGCTATATTGGCCCTCACAAAGCCAAACAGCAAATTATTGCTGATGGAAAAGCCATTACTGTTTACATATTGCCAGGCTTCATCCTGCTGCGATAACAGGTAGAATTTTAAATAGGCATAAAAAACCTGTGCTTCCGCATACATAGCATCCTGCGGGGTATGCCTGTCCAGGAATCGCTCAATTTGCTCCACACCTTTTTTTACATTGCCTTTCATACCCAGGAAGGATGCTATCCATTTATAATCATCGGGTATGGTACCTACCACAGCATTCTCCAGGCCAAAGAATATATCATCGTATTCAAACGATGGGTACAGCCTTTGGTTCTCTTTCAATATTATAAACGACTTACGAAAAGTGGTAGCGGCCTTAAAATTATCGCCCATGCGCAAATGCACAAATGCCCAATGCATATACAGGCCACCTTTACACAGCCGGTACCATGGGGTATTTTTATCCCCACGTTCTATTAATTCCAGCCTTTGATCCAGGTGATGATGCAGTTGTTCAAAATCTTTCTTATCTCCGTTAAACAGCAGCAGTAAACAATCTTTATAATCGGCTATATAGGTGGGCATCAGGTTTCGCGGATTGTTTATCAGCGCCTGCCTTAGTGCCGCGTCCCCTTCTTCAAACTGCAAAGCCATATAATGCTTGTATGCTTTCTGGCATTGATTATCATATGCAAAGAAGTAGCCGGCCTTTGTAGAACAAATACTACTAAAGCTAAGTATGATATAAACAATAAGCAGCTTACGGCCCATGGTACAACAAAAGTAACGGATAGCGCACACACAACGTAATTCATTGTGTAGCAAACATATTATTGTTTAAGTTTTGATATGTAAGTGATGCACCGTATTTTTGGCATTATATTTGTCTATTCGTTAAAAACAAAATTTGCTATCTATGAAATCAATCCGCAACATTGCATTTGCAGCATTAATGACAATCGGCGCATTCAGCGCTATCACTTACACAGCTTGTAACAAAGATGAGTGTAAAGATGTGGTATGTAACAACGGTGGTACCTGCGTAGACGGTACTTGTAGCTGCCCATTCCAGTATTCAGGTTCTACTTGCCAAGCTGAAGTACGTGCTTCTTATTACAACACTTACAGGGGTAATGGCGTAGACTCTGATGGCGACACTTACACAAACTGGGCATTGAAATTCTATGCATCAGGCACAGACGCTAAAGTAATGGGTATGGACCTGCTTACAAACACGAATGCTTCAGTAGCTGCATTGACTGTAACATTACAGAGCGCAACTACCTTTACAGTTAACTCTGTTAACATCTCTGGCACTACCTTTACTGGTACAGGCACTGTAGATGGCAGCAAAGCTACATTGACATTGAATGCCGCAGAAGGTGGCCAGACGCTGGTTTTCACGTTCAACAACATGATTAAGCAATAATCTTTTAATTATTCCAAAAGAAGAGAGCCACCATATGGTGGCTCTCTTCTTTTATGACTGTTTATTTTTGTTGATTTTGGTCGGATTGGCTTTTGATGCCTTTTAGGCCACTTTTCTGATTTTGGTCAGACTGGCTTTTAATGCCTTCTAAGCCACTTTTCTTATTTTGGTCAGACTGTCCTTTTATTCCACTAGCCGGACCTGTTGGCTTTTTAGTTTCTGTAGCAGACGGCTTAGCTACTGGCTTTGGTTTAGATGATGCAGATGGAGCGGACGTACCCTTCATAGCAGCTATAATAGAATCTGCTTTCCATGTAGCCAGTGCATTGATCAGCGAATCGTTCTGGGCCATCAGTTCTGCCCTTATTTCTTCTACGCGTGCATTTACGGCAGAGTCTACCTGTGCCTGGTTCATGCCCGCATCAGCAGCTTGCTCGTTATTACAAGAAGCCAGTGCCAGTATACCACCGGCCATTAGTAATAAAGTTTGCTTTTTCATTTTCTACGGTTTTTTTATAATGCAAAAATATTGTTGTTGTTGATTTTTTTACACAAATAGGATGCCACTGACGAAAAATGTCTACAAATTAACATTTTTCGTTGAATGCAAACCTATCCTTTACTACTTCTATCCTTATACAAAATTCTTACCAAGCCATCTGCCAGGCCTATTTTTGGCACATATATCTCATCGGCATTGGCCCAGCGCATCACGGCTATATATATCTGCAAGGCAGGCACTATCACATCTGCACGGTCGCTACGCAACTTATACAGGTGCTTACGTTCTTCCACCGTGCTATAGCTTAGCTCTTTGTAATAATCCTTCAGCAGGTCCAGCGGCAGTGGTTTGCCTTCCTTCCGCTTAGAAATGGAGAATATCTTATTGATGTTGCCACCGCTACCTATGGCTTCTACAGGTTGATAGTCTTTTGTGTGGGTTTTAATGTACCATTTCATATGCTCCCACTGCTCATCCGTCACACTATCATTCAGCAGGCGTATGGTACCTATATTGAAGGATTCTTTAAATATGATATGATTATCGGCAAACAGGGTAATCTCCGTACTACCTCCACCTACATCCACATACATGTAAGATTTGCTGTTGGTCAGGTTTTCGGCAATATGCGTTTCATATATCACATTGGCTTCTTCCTGCCCGCTGATGATGGATATTTCGATGCCTGTTTCGGCATATATCTCTTTCAGCAGTTGCGGGCCATTGGCAGCATCGCGCATGGCCGATGTGGCACAGGCTTTCACTGCTTCTACTTTATATATATCCATCAGCAGCTTATAGGCTTTGATGGTATTGATAAGTAATGTTTTCTTTCCCTCACTTATCGCACCATTTTCAAACACATCAAAACCCAGCCTTAATGGTATACGCACCAGGTTCAGCTTGGTAAAATCAACAGTTCCATCTTTATAAACCGAGGTTTCTGCTATCAATAAACGCGCAGCATTCGATCCTATATCAATAGCAGCTAATATCAATAGTTATATCTTTTTATGGTGCAAATATTCATAAATCTGCTCTTGCGAGCGCACTTCCGGTTCCCCTTTTTCACGCACAACATATTCATTGCGCTGTTCGTTATCTAAAATACGCCCTTTCACATTTTCAGCAAGCTGAATGTTCAAAATATCTATCAATTCTTTCTGTATCTCGGTATCATAAATAGGGCACGCAGCCTCTATCCTATGGTCCAGGTTACGCACCATCCAGTCGGCCGATGATATGAAAACTTTGGGCTTGCCATCATTATGAAAAACGAATACGCGGGCATGCTCCAGGTATTCATCTATAATGCTGATAGCCTGGATATCTTTCTTAAAGGTTTTATGCGCCGTATAAGCACAGCAGCTACCGCGTATTATCAACTTCAGCTCTACACCTGCTCTTGCCGCTTCATACAGTTTATTGATAAGTTCTCCATCTACCAGGCTGTTCGATTTTAATATGATAGATGCAGGCTTGTTTTTCTTGGCAGCACGTATTTCTTTATTAATAAGGTCTGTAAAGAATTTGCGCATATTTACCGGCGCTACCGGCAATGTTTTGCAAGCCTTCAGGCTTTCTACTTTAGGATGCGCAGCTTCCAGGAAGTTGAAGATACGGTTGATATCTGCCAGTATATTCCTGTTAGTAGTCAGCAGGCAATAATCACCATAATACTGTGCAGTACCTTCATTAAAGTTGCCGGTAGATATAAAGCCATATTGCTTGGTTTTATTGAATTCGCGCTTTTTAATGACGCATACTTTGGCATGCACCTTCATATGCGGCAGGCCCAATACTACTTTCACGCCTTCTTCTTCCAGCCTGCTTTTCCATTGCAGGTTGGCTTCTTCATCAAAACGGGCACGCAGCTCCAGTGCCACGGTCACCTGCTTACCATTGCGCACCGCATTCACCAATGCATTTACCACCTTCGAATCTTTGGCCAGGCGGTAGCAGGTGATCTTTATACTTTGCACAAATGGGTCGATGGCTGCTTCGCGTAGCAGGTCTATTACAGAATCAAAAGAGTGATAAGGGAAATGCAGCATCACATCTTTCTTATCCAGCACTTCCATGATGCGCACCGGTTGCTTTAGCAACGGGTGTACAAAGGCACGTGGCCTTGGCAGCAGATCGGCAAAGACCTGCTGCGGAAAATTCATAAAGTCTTTAAAGTTATGTATGCGCCCCCCGGGTATCAGGTTATCTTTCTTAGCAAGATTTAGCCTCTTTATAAGATAGTCCAATAGATTAGCATCTATCTGCCTGTCAAATACAAAGCGTGTGGCACGGCCGCGCTTACGGTTCTTCAGGCTTTTTTCCAGTTCATCTATCAGGTTGGTGTTTATATCATTATCCATTTCCAGCTCCGCATCGCGCGTTACCTTAATGATATAACCCAGGAAGCGATTGAAGCCGAATGGAGCGAAAAGGTTGGGCAGGCTGAACCTGATAATATCTTCCAGCAGTATGATGTCTTTGTTCTTGCCATCCGATGGCAGTATCACAAACCTCGGTAATACCTTGGTAGGTATTTCTATCAACGCATAACGCTGCAGCATAGGGTTGTGCGTATCGCCCAGCACACATGCCAGGTATATCGATTTATCCCTCAGCAATGGTATCTGCGGGATGCTTTCTATCATCAGCGGTATGATCTGTGTCCGTACTTTTTCATCAAAATAGGTAGTAACAAATTCCTTTTGCACCTTAGTAAGCTGCTTCTCATTCTTGATGAATATCTTGTCTTTCTCCAGCTCATCAATGATGTCTGCATATATCTTGTCAAATTCAGCCTGCTGGCTTATAACCTGTTGTTGTATCTGTGATAATATCTTATCAGGGTTATTTTCAAGATGTATACGTGCAACTTTGCCCAGGCGGGTCATCCTGTTGAGCGTAGCTACCCGCACCCTGAAAAACTCATCCAGGTTGTTGGAAAAGATGCCAAGGAAGCGCAACCTGTCGTAGATATGGTTGGACGTATCTTGTGCTTCCTGCAATACGCGTGCATTGAAAGACAGCCAGCTGATGTCCCTTACGATGGTTTGCTTGGTAGGCTTCACGATATGTTTTTTTGACTTGCGCAAAAGTAAATGCTTACGTATCGCCATTCAGCCCTATGAAGTTACTAAAAGCAGATTTTACAATTTCTTAATAGTGGATATCAGTGACGTAGTAGAATACCCTTCTACAAAGGGAATAACCTCTACGCTGCCATTATAGGATAATACGTGCTGCGCACCTACAATGGTATCTATGGTATAATCACCGCCTTTCACCAGCACATCGGGGTGGATGCTTTTAATAAGGTTTTCAGGGGTGTCTTCATCAAACAGGCATACGGCATCTACACATAATAATGATGCCAATTGAAAGGCCCTGTCCTGTTCGTGATTAATGGGGCGGTCATCCCCTTTCAGCCTTTTTACAGAAGCGTCGGTATTGACGCCTACTATCAGTATGTTGCCCATATCGGCAGCTTTAGCCAGCAACTCCAGGTGCCCGCGATGCAGTATATCATAACAGCCATTGGTGAAGACGATCTTCTTGCCAAAGGAATGCCATATATTAACATGGCGCTGCAGTGCTACGCCATCCAATATCTTATTTTCTATCCACTGTGTTTTGTGCATTGTGAGGAGTTCTGTTATATACAGGTAATAGTACTAAAGATAACACACCTAACAGAATAATGATGCCGGTCTGTACCGTCCACGATACCCATCCAAATGCCTGTCCGTAGGCTTTATCAATACCGTAAAACAATAATATCTTGCCAACAAGGTATGGATAGGCGCCAATGCCCCCCTGCGTAGTTATCATGCCTATACTGCCAAATATAAGCACCACAAGTGCTGCCAGCATACCCAGGTGCTCGGTCGATTCCATGCTCCAGAAACCCAGCATCACCAGGAACCAGTAGCAGCCCCATATCAAAGCCGTATAAAGCAGGAACATGCCACGCTTTTTCAGTTGTAGTATCGAACGTACACCATCGCCCAGCCCTTTGATAAACCTGCCTACTTTCGATTCTTTAAAGCGCCTGTATACCATTATCAATACCACTATCATCAACACAAGGGCCACCAGTACAAATATAAAAACATTGGTTTTTGCGGCTATCTTGCCAAATACATCCTGCGCATAATCGCCAATGATGCCGGCTTGTGTTATAAATGCAAATGCCGTGATAAGGCCCAGGCATAATACATCAAATGCACGCTCTGCCACTATGGTGCCTATCATTTTATCGGCCGGCACTTTTTCATAGCGTGCCAGCACAGTACACTTGGCTACCTCGCCCGCGCGTGGCAGTGCCAGGTTGGCTATATAGCCTATCATTACAGAAAAGAAAGTATTGATAGTAGTAGGCTTAATATCCAGCGGCTCCAGTATCAGCCTCCACCTCAGTGCCCTGAACCAGTGCGACAGGAACCCGACTATAACAATGGGTACCATCATCCATAGGCGCACGCCCTTAATGGCAGCCATCATTTCTGCCTTGTCTTGTTCAGACAGTTGCCCCATCATATAGAATATGATGGCAATGCCCAGCCCCAGGAAAACGACATATTGCAATATCGTGAGCAGGGTCTTTTTATTCATGTTATAAAGTTAGCGGATTAAAGCTTATTACCAGCTTTGGGAAAAATGACAGATGGCTGGTATTTCTTTGCCTCTTCAAAGTCCATATGGGCATAAGAGATAACAATGACCGTGTGCCCTACGGCTATCTTGTGTGCAGCCGGGCCGTTCATGCATATCATGCCGCTGCCACGTGTACCGCGTATCACGTATGTTTCCAGGCGCGCGCCGTTATCCATACTCAGCACCTGCACCTTTTCATTCTCTATCAGGTTAGCCGCATCCATCAGGTCTTCATCAATGGTGATGCTTCCTATATAGTTCAGGTTCGCCTCCGTAATCTTTACGTGATGTATCTTCGACTTCAGTACTTCTATTTGCATAGCGCCGCAAAGGTACAAAACCTATTGAATGTACTATTATTGTTTATACCCACCTTACATTAGAATACATCTATATGCTTGCATTAAAAAAGGGACACCTTTCGGTATCCCTTTTTAATATTGAAAGCGAGTGAATTATTCGCCTACTACTTCAAATTCCAGTTCCAGAACGTTGTCTTTACCGAAGTCGATCTGCGCTTTGTGCGTACCTGCTTCTTTCACCTCGTCGATGATGCTGATGCGACGGCGGTCGATCTCGTATCCTTTTTGCTCGCGGATAGCGCGTGCCAGTTGGATAGAGGTAACAGAGCCGAAGATTTTACCGCTTGTACCTACTTTTGCACCCAGTTTCACCGGAGATGCTTTCAGTACTTCTGTTACTTTAGCTATTTCAGCCATCAGTTTTGCCTCACGCTTAGCAAGTTGCTTACGGCGCTCTTCCAGTACTTTCAGGTTGCTACCGCTAGCTTCTATTGCATATTTTTGAGGTATTAGGTAGTTGCGGGCATATCCCGGCCTTACTTCTACCAGCTCATGGGCGCTGCCCAGGTTGTCTACGTCTTTAATTAATATTACTTGCATGAGGTTGTTTTTATTTTAAAAGGTCAGTAACATAAGGCAACAGGGCCATTTGGCGTGCCTTTTTTACAGCATGTGCCACTTTACGCTGAAATTTCAGCGAGTTGCCGGTAATACGGCGAGGCAGCATTTTACCTTGGTCGTTAACGAATTTTTTCAGGAACTCCGCGTCTTTGTAATCAATATACTTGATACCCATTTTCTTAAAGCGGCAGTATTTCTTCTGGCGCTTTTCTACGCGGGTAGACGTTAAAAATTTAATATCGTTTTGCTTTGCCATTGTTTCTTGTTTTTAGAAGATTAAGCAGATGCAGCTTCGCTCAGCTTGTTACGTTTGCGGCCATTGTATTCCACTGCATATTTATCCAGGCGGGTGATCATGTGACGCATGATGTTTTCATCACGGTTCATCTGGATCTCCATTTTAGCATTTACATCTGTAGCAGCTTTGTATTCTACTACCCAGTAAAGACCTGTGGTTTTTTTAGCAATGGGGTAAGCCAGTGAACGAAGGCCCCATGCGTCCTGGTGAACGATTTCGCCACCATTTTCTTTGATGAAGTCTGCAAACTTCTTCTGAGCAGCTTTGTAATCATCTTCTGCCAGTACCGGCGTGAAGATAACCATCAGCTCGTAGCTTTGAAGGTTTTGTGTTGCCATAAAAAATTTAAAAAAGTTAATTAATAATCCCCTACTGCCGGCAGCAACGCTTGGACGCCTGATTGTATTCCACCAGGTGGCCGAACAGTTTTCGGGATTGCAAAGGTAAGGGTTTCCTAAAAATTAAAAAAATCAATACTCAAAAAAGTTTAATGTCAGCTACTTGCCGGTTCCATAGGCTGTACCGGTGGCGCAAGCCGCTTTTTCAGGTACTTATTAGCCGGTATCTCCAGCCATTTATAGCTATAATGGCTAACTACAAGTGCTATAAAGAAAACTGCTATGACAGATAGGATATGGGTAGAGGTATGGAGGGTAAACATCGGTATTTTAGCACCTATGTAATTAAAATACCTGATAACCAGCATGTGCCACATATAGAAGCCAAAACTGATTTCACCCAGGTACACCAGCTTATCATTTGATAAAATGGCTGATATAGCACCCTTTGAAAAAGAGAAAACATAAATAATAGCTATCATAGGTATCCAATAATAGCAGGAATAGCGGAAGCCCTGCGGCACATTCTCGTGAAACAGGAAAAAGGCCAGCAACAGTAATACCGCCAATAGCTCTGCTCTTGTTGCCGCTGCCGTGGTCTTAAAGTCGATTTTCTTCCTCAGCTCATATACGTGATACAAGACAATGCCCAGGGTAAAATCTGCTACCCTTAGCAGTGGGTTTATATAAAAGAACTTATGGTGGTAGCCGCTTTTCATGGAATATACCCCTATAGGAATCATCAGTACCAATAATAAGGGCAGCCAGTAATTAAACACTTTGGGCCTGTAATAGGCTATTATAAGGAAGGGGAAAATGAAGTAGAAAAACATCTCGTCTGAAATGCTCCACGATACAGAGTTAAAATAGAAATAGATGTCCTGTGACGGCACAAAGCTTTGCAGCAGAAACAGGTTCAGTACAAAACGTTCCGTCCATTCCAGCATATCATGCCTGAACGATAAAGGAACTGCCACCATCAGCGTTACAAAATGCAATGGATAAATACGGGCGAAACGCGCTACCCAGAAGGACTTTTTGCTGATACGATGCTCTAATAGCTTGTCTTTATAATTGTAACTGAGAATGAAACCGCTCAGTATGAAAAAGAAGCTCACACCGATGTATCCTTCGGAAAAGATATGGTCATATAACTGGGTAGCCACTGCCCCATCGTCCTTTATAAACCATAAGTGACTTACAAAAACCATGAAGGCGAAGAAAAAGCGCAATGAGGTAAGCGGTTTTATCATCCATTATATGTTGTGGGGCTAAAATTAATATAGTTGTTTTTCCTGCTATAGGTTTTAAGCCACAACAACATAAGCTTAACAATAAAGGGGCTGATAACTCAACCCCTTTATTTAACTGAATGCGTCTTTTATCTTATCGAAGAAGCTGCGGTCTTCCTTCATATCTTTTGCCTCAGGGCCCGGCTGGAAGTTTTTGGAGTTTTTCAACTTCTCCAGCATATTCTTTTCTTCATCAGTCAGGTTTTGTGGCGACCAGGCATTTACTTCTACCAGTTGGTCTCCCTTTTCGTAAGACTGGAATGCAGGGAAGCCTTTGCCTTTCAACCTGAATATCTTACCACTTTGTGTGCCTGCGGGTATCTTTATTTTAGCCTTACCATCTATAGTAGGCACTTCTACCTGCGTGCCAAGCACCACCTCAGGGAAAGATAAGTGCAACTGGTAAATCACATCCAGGTCATTACGCCTCAGGTGTGCGTGCTTTTCTTCTTCTATCAGTATCAGCAGGTCGCCCGGAGGGCCGCCACGCTCACCGGCATTGCCTGCACCACCCATGCTCAGTTGCATGCCATCGTGCACACCTGCCGGTATATCCATAGTAATGGTTTCTTCTCCATATACACGGCCTTCGCCTTTACAGCTGCCGCATTTAGCGGTTATCTGTGTGCCTTCGCCATTACAGGTAGGGCAAGTAGTTACCGTCTGCATCTGCCCCAGGAAGGTGTTGGTCACCTTTCTTACCTGGCCGCTACCGTTACAGGTACCGCAGGTTTGTACAGACTTAGCATCCTTTGCACCGCTGCCGCTACAGGTATTGCAGGGCACATACTTTTTCACTTTTATCTTCTTATTGGCACCGTTGGCTATCTCTGCAAAGTTCATTTTCAGTTTCACACGCAGGTTGGCACCGCGTGAACCCTGCCTGCGGCCACCGCCGCGCCCGCCACCGCCCCCACCAAAGAAGGAGCCGAACATATCATCGCCAAAGATGTCACCAAAATTCTGGAAGATGTCTTCCATGCGCATACCACCGGGGCCGCCATAGCCACCGCCGGCAGCACCACCCATACCGGCATGGCCAAAACGGTCGTACTGTGCCTTTTTATCGGGGTTGCTCAATACATCATAAGCTTCTGCCGCTTCTTTAAACTTTTCTTCAGCAGCTTTATCGCCAGGGTTACGGTCGGGGTGGTGCTGCATGGCTATCTTGCGATATGCCTTCTTTATTTCATCGGCACTCGCACCCTTTGCAACACCTAATACCTCGTAATAATCTCTTTTTGCCATAGTTATTTTAAAAGTAATGGCAGCCATCTGCAGGACTGCCTTGCTACTGCACCTTTTATTTTCCCACTACTACTTTTGCGTGCCTTATCAGCTTATCGTTCAGGTAGTATCCTTTCTGCACCTCATCTATCACCTTTCCCACCATATCTTCGCTTGGGGCAGGTATTTCAGTTATCGCCTCGTGCAGGTCGGCGTCAAAAGGCTGATTTTTACTTTCCATAGCCTTCAGGCCACGATGCTGCAGCACCTGGTGCAATTTATTAAAAACCAATGTGATGCCTTCTTTTATCTGGGCAATATCGGTAGTTGTTTCCAATTGTTTCTGCGCACGTTCGCTATCATCCAGCACATCCAGCAGCGATTGTATCACATCCTTACCTGCTGTTTGTATCAGCTCTATGCGCTCTTTTGCATTGCGCTTGCGAAAGTTATCAAACTCTGCTACCAGGCGCACATATTTATCCTTAGCTTCTGCCAGTTCCATTTTCAATTTTTCCTCTTCCCCTTCTTCAGTCAGCTCGTCATCCAGGTGCTGCATGCCGCTAACACTGTCGTCTACGTTCAGCTCCCTGGCTATTTCCTCTTCCATTGCATCTATGTTTTCTGACAGGTTGTCGCCATTCTTATTCAATAATTCATCTTTTTCATGTGCGTTTTCGCTCATAGACTTCTTTTTTTTAAAAAACATCGTGCAAAAGTAAGCTCAATTATTTTGCCACACCGCTATTTTAGACAAAATGTCGGGCATTTGGCAGTGGCTATTGACAAAATGTAGCCCGCTGTTGCATTTTGTTGTGTTTTGTTGTGAAAACCGTTGTTTTGAAATGCTGCTATTGAGAATCAATCGTTTGAACGGACGGTTTGTTGTGAATTGTTGTGTTTTGTTGCATTCCTGGCGGTTTCTTTACAGCTTACAGGCTAATATGCAAGGCATGCTGTACATAACAAATATACAAAATTATAGCGTATAATTAATTAAATATAACCTGCAGTATGTGCTTTCATCAACCATTTTTTTTAATTTCATATTAAACTGTACTGCAGATGAAAAATACTGTTGCCGTCATAGTCATAGCACTGGCCATTGTAGCCGGCGTATTTATTATAGGCCGTTCCTACAATTACAAATTCAAAACACGCAATACAGTGAATGTACTGGGCAGCTCGGAACATAACTTTACGGCTGACCTTATTGTATGGTCGGGCACCTTTACGCGCACCTCTATGGACCTGAAAGATGCCTATGCCAGCCTGAAAAATGATGAACAGGCGGTGCGTGACTATTTAACCAAACGCCAGATACCAGCCAATGAGATTGTGTTCTCGTCCATCGTTATAGATAAACAGTTCAGCTACAATTACGACCAGAACGGCAGGCAGATGGGTGCGACCTTTAACGGCTACCAGCTGCGACAAACGGTGAAAATAGAATCGAAGAGCCTGGAAAAGGTAGAAAAGCTATCGCGCGAGATAACAGAGTTATTGCAATCGGGCATCGAGCTAAGCTCGCAGGAGCCGCTGTATTATTACACCAAACTATCGGACCTGAAGATAAACCTGCTGGCCAAGGCGGCTGCTGATGCCTACAATCGCGCTACTACTATTGCCAATAATGCCAATAGCAAACTGGGCAACCTGCGCAAGGCCAGCATGGGTGTGTTCCAGATAACAGGCCAGTATAGCAATGAGGATTATTCTTACGGCGGTGCATTTAATACGGCCAGTAAGAACAAAACGGCTACTATTACGGTAAGGCTGGAATATGAATTGGATTAGGTTAGTCTTAAGTCTTTAGTCTTTAGTCATAAGTCTAAAAGTTAAGGCTTAAGGGCTTACTTACGGTTTATGACTTAATAAATTCTTTCAACTTCCAGAGTAACGAGTCCTGTTTCTTCAATACAAGATATAACTCCCGCCTGCCACCAAAGCCGCGGAAGAAGCGTTCTACGCCGGGGTCCATACTGCCTTCCAGGTCGAAGCAGGTATTGCCCCGTGCTTTAGCTTCTTTTATACAATGCCATAGCAAAGCAGGCATGGCTTTATAGTTGTCGTTACCCAGCTTTTGAGCACCCATAAAGTAGTAGCTACGCTCCGCGTCCCATACATTCCACACCATGGCTTGGATATCATCCTGCTTTTTAGCCAGCCATAATGCGGCTCTGTTATTGGTAATCGCCGGATCCATCAACCGCTTCATATCGGCATAACCATATGCCTGCGATACATCTTTACGGCTCAGTGTATGCTTCTGGTACTCAAATAAGGTATGGAGCTGCGTGGTATCATTTACAATTTCCAGCTCTGCATTTGCCGACCTGATATTTCGGCGCAGGCTTTCTTTCAGGTTGGCAAAAAGGGTTGCTTCTTCCTGCTGCAAATCAATAAGAAACGTTTGCTGTACCGATACTTGCAACCCCTCATTTTTAAACAATCCTGCTTGCTTCAGCCCCGGTTGTGTGGCCAAGTGCCATACTTTAGCAGCGGGTAGTTGCTTTACCAGTTCGCTGATAGTTTCATGCTCAAAACCATCGCGGTTCACCTCCTTCAGATCGGTAGGAAAGAACACGTGCGGGCCTATGTATGGGGTCAGTTTGGGTGTGCGTATCAACGATACGCCCATTTTTTGCTCCGTAGTATATGGCCAAACACCTGTTACCACATCGCCCTTCATCGCTATAGCAACATTCCAGTTTTCGCTTACAGTATCCAGCCACCAATGCTGCAGGAATACCGGCAGGCCGGGTTTCTGCGCACAGATGTTTCGGTATTGTTCTTTATTGCTCAAAGCTTATTTGAATTGCAGCACCCTTGCAGGCTGTATGCGACGAATATACAACGATGGCAGCCACATACAAAGTATGCACAGCAGCAGCGTAGCTACATCTATCACCGCCACATGCCACCAATATAGCCTCAGCGGCACATACTTCATGGCATAGGTTGCTTCCGTCAGCTTTATAAAGCCGGTTTTCTTTTGCAGTATATAGATGCCCAGCGCCAGTATATTACCGGCCAGTATACCCGCACCTGCTATCACACCTGTGTGGTACAGGAATATCTTTTGAATGGCAGAATGGGCCATGCCCTGCGCCTTCAGTACGCCTATCATGCGTACCTGTTCTACTATCAGTATCAGCAGGGCCACGGCCAGGTTGATGATAGCTACCACGGCCATAATGGTGATGATAACCCCCGTGCTTACGTCCTGCATATCCAGCCAGGAAAAGATATTGGGGAAGATATCCATCATAGTATAGGTAGTAAGCGGTGGCTTTACATAGCTATGAAATAGCTGGTTGGCAAGCGTATCGGCCAACTGTTCATTATCTATTACTATCTGATAGCCGCTTATTTCATCGGGCTGCCAGTTGTTGATGCGCTGCAGCAAACGGAGGTCGCACAAGGCGTAGCTCTTGTCTATCTCCTCCATACCGGTATGATAAATGCCTGACACCTTTAGCTTACGGATGCGAGGCATGGTAGCGCCGGGCTCGAGGAAATAAACATGCAGATCGTCGCCTACATTTAGCAGCATCCTATTGGCCGTAGTGGCCGATAGCATGATCTCTTTGGCATAATCGCTATCGGCATAGTTGATGTATTTACCCTTTACTTCTACATTGGCAGGCAGGGTATATTTTTTGTCTACGCCCTTCAGCTGTATGCCTTCTGTAGTTTGATGGGCATTGAGGATGGCAGGGCGCACGGCAAATGGCAGCATTTGCTGCACATGCGGCGTGGTGCTTACCTGCCCTTCCAGCAGCTTGTCCATTCTTATTGGTTCGGGTGTCAGCACACTACCGGTAACAGAATAAGGCTCTATCTGTATATGCCCCCAGAAGCTGAAGAGCTTTTCGCGCACTTCATATTTAAAACCCGTTACCACCGCCACTGCCAGCAGCATGGTAGCCACACTGATGCCCGTAGCGGCTATGGCCAGCTTGATGATGAAAGACGAAAACCTGCCTTTCTGGCGCAGCATATACCTGCGGGCTATGAATAATGGTAAGTTCAATGCGGATGTAATAATCTGGTTCTCAAATATAGCCATTACGGCCGAACCTGTATAAACAAACACGGGCTTCATATTGAAGCCCGTGTGATATTCATTTTAAG
Organism: Azovibrio restrictus; assembly: GCA_029255605.1. Taxonomy (GTDB): domain Bacteria; phylum Bacteroidota; class Bacteroidia; order Chitinophagales; family Chitinophagaceae; genus Polluticoccus. The sequence goes on along the minus strand of JANLJF010000016.1, from coordinate 82,466 downwards.
AGAAGGAACCTGCCTAATCTATAGCTTTTGCACTTTCTATCAGTACGCTGGCTTTATTGTTCAGCATTTCTACAAAGCCGCCTGATATTTCATACAACTCGGTAGTGTTCTTGTCTTTTATGATCTTCATTTTGCCCTTGCCCAGTGTAGCAATGATAGGGGCGTGGTTTTCGAGTATCTCGAAAGAGCCTTCGATGCCCGGTAACTGAATACCGTAAACATTGCCACTGTATATTTTATGCTCGGGTGTTAAAATGTCTAACTGCATTGTTCTAATTTGAAAATTTGGCAATTCGGCAATTCGATAATGACCTGATCATTGACTAATCGTCAAATTATCGAATTATCAAATTAGTTTTTCGCTTGCTCCATCAGTTTTTTACCTTTCGCTATCGCATCATCGATAGTACCTACCAGGTTGAAGGCAGCTTCCGGATACTCATCCACTTCACCATCCATGATCATATTGAAACCGCGGATCGTTTCGTCGATCGGTACCAGTACACCTTTCAGGCCGGTAAACTGCTCTGCCACGTGGAATGGCTGAGACAGGAAACGCTGTACTTTACGGGCGCGCTGTACGGTCATTTTATCTTCTTCGCTCAGTTCATCCATACCCAGGATGGCGATGATATCCTGCAGCTCCTTATAGCGTTGCAGTATCAGTTTCACACGGTTAGCACAGTTGTAGTGCGCTTCACCAACGATATTTACAGTAAGTATACGAGAAGTAGAATCCAGTGGATCTACCGCAGGGTAGATACCAAGGTCGGCGATCTTACGGCTCAATACCGTAGTCGCATCCAGGTGGGCGAAGGTTGTAGCCGGGGCCGGATCGGTCAAGTCATCCGCAGGTACGTAAACCGCCTGTACGGAAGTGATAGAACCGTTTTTAGTTGAAGTGATACGCTCTTGCATCAGACCCATTTCGGTAGCCAGTGTAGGCTGGTAACCCACCGCAGATGGCATACGACCCAGCAGGGCCGATACTTCAGAACCTGCCTGCGTGAAACGGAAGATGTTATCTACGAAGAACAGGATGTCCTTTCCTTTACCGGTACCATCACCATCGCGGAAGTATTCAGCGATAGTAAGACCAGACAGGGCCACACGTGCACGGGCACCAGGAGGTTCGTTCATCTGGCCGAATACGAAGGTAGCTTTAGAATCTTTCAACTCTTCTTTATCTACAGAAGCCAGGTCCCATCCGCCTTCTTCCATGCTGTGTTTGAATTTGTCACCGTATTTCACGATGCCCGCTTCGATCATCTCACGCATCAGGTCATTACCCTCACGTGTACGCTCACCCACACCTGCAAACACAGACATACCAGAGTATGCTTTCGCGATGTTGTTGATCAGCTCCTGGATCAATACGGTTTTACCAACACCCGCACCACCAAACAGACCGATCTTACCACCTTTTGCATAAGGTTCGATCAGGTCGATAACTTTAATACCTGTGAACAGTATTTCAGAAGCCGTGCTCAGGTTTTCAAACTTAGGAGGTTTTGCGTGTATCGGGCGGCCGTTGGTTTTATCTGGCTGAGGCAGACCATCAATCGCATCACCGGTTACGTTAAACAGGCGGCCATGTATCTGCTCACCGATAGGCATTGCTATCGCTTTACCCGTATCTGTTACTTCCATACCACGTACCAGGCCTTCTGTACCGTCCATCGCTACGCAACGTACGCTGTCTTCACCCAGGTGCTGTTGTACTTCCAATACCAGTTTCTCACCGCTAGGACGCGTCAGTTCCAACGCGTTATAGATTTCAGGCAGCTTGTTTTCTGCGCTGAAGTACACGTCGATTACCGGACCGATGATTTGCTTGATTTTACCAACGTTTGGCATATGATTCAATTATATAAAAAGAATAAGTTCCTAAAGTCATTTATTGGAGGAAATTCTTATACCTCCCCCAATTTTGGCGCAAAGGTAAGGGTAAGCTGCCAAAAAGCAAAAGGAAATGTATAAAACACACCTGAGAATAACTTTTATCCAAATGGTATTGGGAATTCCTGCGTTTGCTTCACATTACGATTGCCTGCTTTGGCCGGAATAAATTTGGCATCTTTCAATTCAGTTGCAAAATATCTGTCAAATTTCGGGTCAATTCCGTGAGCAATATTAATACGTTCAACCGATCCGTCTTCTTTTACCGTTATCAGTACAATCATCACTGTACCTTTTTTAAAGGTTAATGTCCGTGGGTCAATGGCGTTAAATTCAATATAATCTCTAAAAGCAGCATTTATTTTTCTACCTAAGTCTTTTGACTTTTCTATAGGCTGCGGAGGTGTATCTTCACATGTTCCATTATACTGTTCCCCTTTCTCATCATAGCATATACGACCTATTCTAGAGCCTTTATCATACATATCTAAGGCAGTTATGCCGCCCGCATGATTATAATAAGTCCAAATACTATCCCGTTTACCCTCAACACCAGTTATACCCCAAGCCGCTGTTTTGCCATCTTCAAAGTATTCCCACTCTTGACCTACACCATAGCCTTCTTCATCATACTCACCTTTGAATACCAGCTTACCTTCATTGTTCCACTTGTAGTGTGCCTTTTTAGGTATGCCTTTACTATATATACCGGAATCGACCAGGTGGCCGGCCGTATCATATACTTTTACCAGCCCTTCCAGCTTACCCTTTATATGGCGGGCTTTTTTCTCCAGTTTCCCATTAGGGTGATAAAAGAATATCATCCCCCCGCCTACCGTCATACTGTCGTCTGAATACAGGCCATCTTTGTAAAGCGTGCCCGTTTGCGCATAAATATCCTGCACATGCCACCAGTCGCCTTCTTTAAAAGCTACCCTTATATAGTGTGCCTGGTGCGGTTCACACTTTTTAAACCAATAATCGAGCGGGTATTGCAGCGTATCATTTTTACCCGCAAATGCATTACCTGATAATAATATTATCAGTAGTGAAAAGAATAGAACAATTTTATTCATAGCGTTTTTACTTATTCTAATATTCCAACCTATAGGATACGGGTAAAGTGTAATATACCCTGGCCAGCCGATTATGGCTTTTACCTGGCTTCCAGGGAGGCAACAAAGATACAATTCGTACAGATTCTTCTCTTAATCCTCCACCCGGCCCACCAATTGCTTTAACATCTTTTATAGTACCATCTATATCCACTATAAACTCTACACTTACCCTGCCGTCAATTCTATGCTCGCGTGCAAAATCCGGATAATGTATGTTTTGACCTAAAAAAGTATTCACATTATAAGGTGGCTCCGGCATTTGTTCAGGGTAACATGAGTCTTTAGAGGGTGTCCCATCTGCATTAAAACAATGAATACTGAGCAGGGAGTCATCTTTGTATTGTTCAATGCTACTTATCTGCCCATTGTCATGATAATATGTCCAAATGCTATCTTGTTTATATCCTGTAACAATTTTACCATAACCTGCTACTTTGCCATCGGGATGGTATTCCCAGCGCTCACCTATGCCTTCATCATCAAGGTGAGTTTTAATTTTGATATTGCCTGCACTATCCCATGCATAATGTGCTTTATATAAGAGCCCCTTTTTATAAAAAGCAGAATCGGCCAATCCACCGGATCTATGATACTCTTTTGCCAAGCCTTCCTTTAGCCCATTAATAAAACGCACCTTTTTCATAATCATCTTATTAGGATGATAATAGAAAAACATGCCTTGTTCTGAATAAAAGCTATCCTTATCATTTTTATGTTTATAAACGCCGTCTCTGTATAAGCTGCGTGTAGTACAGTAGTAATCCTTCACACGCCACCAATCACTCTCTTTAAAAGCCACACGATAATAATACCCATCATAAGGCTTACACTTACGCTCATCGCCCAACGTGATAAAATGCTTTATCGTATCTTGCCCATAAGCAATAGTGCTTACCCAAAGAGTAAGCACCGTTAATAGATATTTCATGTTCTTCATTAAGGTTTGTACAATATAGATATCATACCTGCATTATGGTCGCACTTAGGCAGTGCATCTGAATAATACAGCACACCTTTATAGAAGAGGAATACATACCAGTCTGTATTTTTCTGCAGTGCTATGGCCGCCTCGTTCGGTTTGTTCCCGGGGTTGTGGCTGTAACTTACCGGCACTACAAATTGCGATTTGTCGGTAGTAGCGCGCTGCAGCAGCCAGCCCATCAGGTCGGCACTTTCTTTTTTACGCTTTGCGTAGTTGGTTACTACTCCCGGTGTGGTTTCGCGGTACCTGTAAATATCGGCGCCCAGTATATATTCCATACGGTCGCATACAAACATCTGCATATCGGGGTCATCCATCATGCGGGTATCTACGGCTATGCCGTACCTGCAGTTTTTGTATCGTTCGTCCAGCGACAGTTCCCCTAATGCCAGTTGCAGTGTTTTATCGGTGGGGCTTTGTGCATACAGGTATTTCAAAAGGGTAGCAGAAGACTCGCGTATCACATATGAATACAGGTCGTTGCTCCAGCCATCGCGGCGGGCAGTAATGATGCGGTTGGTAGCCGTAGCTGCCTGGCGCCTGTAGTTATCGTTGCTTTGCAAAACAAACTTCAGCGCCCTTACCATTTCGGCATAGTCGGCCAGTTGTGTTATCAGCGCGCCATTGCCGGGCAGCATAGCTTCCGATTTTGCCAGTTGGTTCAGATCTTCCAGCACCCGGGCAAATTGTTCGCGGGTTACATATTTATCTATGCCTTTGCTCAGCGTATCGAACGAAGATTTTTCTTTCAGCAATTGCTGAAAGCGCAGTGCTTCTTCATCCAGTGTATTATCGCCCGGTATATACCAGTGGCCGTTATAGTTCAGTATTTGTTTATCCTGTGCTATTGCAACACCAGACAGCGAGAGGGCGCAGATAAATAAGGCAAGTTTTTTCATAATTCTATTGTTTGCGGGGCAACTAAAATAATATTTATGGGCTTATTTTCATATGCCTTTCTATTTATTTAATAAGCGCATACATGTTTTTTTACTTAATTTCCATAAAAATGAAAACATATGCCCGCAGACCTCATCACACGTATCCGCAACATTCAGAAACAACTGGCGCTTGCGGAAACCGGCATTATAGATATGGCTACCTGCCAGGCACTTGAAATAAGGCTGAATATAACTGTAGCCAGCAATAATGTTGCAACACACATCAAAAACATACAGCGTGCGCTGAGGATAGGCGATGATGGCATTGTGGGTCCCATTACGGTATCGCGCATAGAAGCCCTGATTACTACCCGTATGCCGGCCATACCACAGGGTGCCAGCATGGCGGTATCTGTAAAATCGCTTGATCTTATCATTTCTTCAGAAATCACATCGAAAGAAATGTATAACCGAAAATATCAATCGCCTATATGGCCGGGAGGCGATAGCGGCATCACCATCGGTATAGGGTACGATTGCGGCTATGCCACCCGCAACAGTTTTACTGCTGCCTGGCAAAGCCATATTTCCGTAGATGCACTGAACCTGCTGCTGGCTACCTGTGGTAAAAAAGGTGCTGGCTGCCAATCGCTGCTGCCGGGGCTCAGCCGAGTAAAAATACCTTACGATGCGGCCCTGCAGGTATTTTACCAAACCACTTTGCCATCTTATGCCAGGGATACCCGAAGGGCATTCCCCGGCATTGAAAAGCTACCACCGGATGCACAAGGTGCGCTGCTATCGCTGGTTTACAACCGTGGTGCAGCTATAGATAACAGTGACAGAAGAAGGGAAATGAAGGCCATTGTGGCACTGGTGGCCGATGGCAACCTGGCAGGTATTGCCCAACAGATACGAAGCATGAAACGCCTCTGGAACCCCGTCAAACAAAAAGGCCTGCTTATACGCCGCGATAAAGAAGCCGACCTGGTGGCCCAGGCCACTTTTGATGTACTACCTGAAGATGTTATCGTAGTATAGATAAATAAAGAAGCCAATCGAAATGATTGGCTTCTTTATTATAAAACATCTTATGTTTATTGTATCCTTTCATACTCAAATGAAGGGCTGCCTTTTACGCCTTGCTTATTGTAGAAATCGAGGAAATGCAGTTTCCAGTATTCACCATCGCGGTTTTTGATGATAAACAGGCGCTTAGGATTAACTGTGTAAAGACTCTTATCTATACTATACTGTTTCCAGCTAAAACCTATTATATCCCGCTTATCCTTGAATTGCAGGGATAGTATTTTATCAATTTTCAGGTTTTCATACGCTATACTACTATCGACTGCCGCTGTAGTATTATACGGGTTGATAAGTGCACCGCTTACAACATATGGAAAATAAGGCATGCCTGGCTGATCGTAGTAAATATATCTATACCTTGTAAACACAATGTCCCATGTTTTTTTAGGCGGATCGGGATATACTACGCCCTCGCTCTTAAATGAGAAGTAGCTAAAGTTATAATTATCGTCTTTGGGTATTTTTATCTCTCTCACATTTTCGCTGCGCAGGTCACCATACAGCATTATATATTCCTTATCTGTAACACCTACCAGCTGCACTTTTTTAAAGGAATCGGGGAAATGGGCCGGATCTGATGTAATGATGTACACTTCGTTTTTCGACATTGCAGATGAGGAAGCGGACCTCCAGTCCCCAAAGCCTGTAGAATCCACACTACCCGAAGTGGCATCAAAAAACCACATATCAGGCCCGTAATCTGTAGATTTAATGTTCGGCGGTGTTTTAACGGCCTTTATATCTGTCTGGTGTGTATTGTACACCATATTCTGCATGCCGCCGTTAAGAAATACATGATATCCCAGCGGGCCTGTTTCAAAAGCCAGGTCCCAGCTATTTACCTTGCTGGTATAAACCACATTGCCAGACTCAAAATCAAAAAACACCTGCTCTGTATATTCTTCCCCCATTTCTACCGTAGCATATGCCGACCCTGTTTTTGGAGGTAGCACTACGGCCTGTTCCGGCTTCTCGCAAGAGGTAGCTAACAGGCTGAATATGATTGCTATCAGGCTTAGGTATATGTATCTGTTCATTTGTCCTGCAAATATCTTTCACAAAAGCAAACCTAATGTCAGGCTTTTGTCATTAACCCGTTATATATATGTAATAACCCTAAAAATAACCCTTATATGTCAATTCTCTATCTACGCAAATAATTATTTAGGTTTGCAGGCGGAAAAACATCATCAATGTATAATAAAAGCTTTTGGATACTGCTGTTGACAGTATTAGTTGCAGGATTTACAGCCTGCGAATCGAAAAAAACAAGTTTTGCGATAGAAGGCCAGATTGAAAATATGCCGGAACAGATGGTTTATCTGTCAGAACTGGGCATTGATACCATCATACAGGTAGATTCTATGCAAAGCGATAAGTCTGGCAAGTTCGAGCTATCGGGCAATATCCCTGAACCGGGTTTATACCGCATCAGCTTTTCAGCCGACCCCAACAAACAAATCCTCCTGTCGTTAGACAAAGGTGATGTGAAGATAAATGCCGACTGGGCACGTGTAGAGGAAAGCAAAATAACCGGCTCTACACCTACTGCCAGCCTCAATAAGTTTCTGTTTACACTTCGCAGCCATGTACGCGACTTCAATACCATGGCACTGGTAATGGACAGCCTGAAAGCACAGGGGAAAGATAGCCTGATGACCGTAGCTGAAAATGACCTGCGTGAAATGAATTATCAACTGACCCAGTATGTAGAGCAGTATGCAGATACCACTACTTCTTTGCCTAATGCACTGTTTGCAGTTCAGTCTTTAAATCCCCAATCTGAATTGGATTTTTTAAAGCAGTTCACTAACAATCTACCCAAGCGTTTCCCTGATGCTAAACTGGCAAAAGCCTTTACCGCCAAAATAAATGCCATGATGGGTGCTATAAACCAACCGGCACAGGAAGGTGGACCGGCTATTGGCACAAGTGCACCTGAAATAACCCTGCCTACACCAGATGGCAAAGAGGTATCCCTTTCTTCATTTAAAGGAAAATATGTACTGGTTGATTTCTGGGCTTCGTGGTGTGGCCCTTGCCGCCGCGAAAACCCCAATGTGGTTGCTGCGTTCAACAAATTCAAAGGCAAAAACTTTACGATACTGGGCGTATCGCTGGACAGTGATAAAGACAAATGGCTGCAGGCGATTGCTAAAGATGGCCTTACATGGCAGCACATCAGCGACCTGCAGGGCTGGGAATCGATAGCCGCCCGCAATTATGGCGTAAATTCTATTCCTGCAAATTTCCTGCTGGACCCTGACGGAAAGGTGATAGCACGCGACCTGCGTGGCGAAGACCTGGAAGCACAGCTGGCCGCTTTATTGAAATAAGAAGTTTATACAAAAAGGACGGGCGCATCATCAAGATGCGCCCGTCCTTTTTATGCTATGAGTTGCCGGCTTATGATTTAGCCTTTTCGCTGATTACCGGCCTTACATCTGTTACCAATACAGATTTCGGTTTCCCCTTTTGGGTATAATGGATATCAAAACCAAGGCTTAGCAATATCAGGTTTATCTTATAGCCTGCATATGGTTTAAAGGTGATACCCGATGGCGTGGTTTCGGTAAAATCAGTATTCATAAAGTTGGTTGGGTAGTATTGCAGCTTCAGCGTTATGCCCGGATCCATAGACACACCTGCAAATACATAAGGCAGCACCAATGGGGTACGGTCGCTAAACCATTCATTGAATTTCTCTTTATCGCCACGTTTAATAAAAGCTTTTTCACGATAGTTGAATGGTATATCTACGCCGCCGCCTATAAAGCCAAACTTGCGCTTTTTGAGGTTGCCGATTTTAATACCCAACGGCGCACCTATGGTATATACCCTTCTTTTTATAGTGCTGTCACCAATTTTATCAATGAATCCTATGTTTTTGATACCCAAGCCGGTATAAAGGCCGATGTACTTATTAAAGTCGTAATTGAAATTTATTCCAAAGTTGAAAATATAAGTAAACCTCAGTGTAGAAAGCTCATTATCTTTTCCCGGGCGGGTAACAAGCGCAGAAGAGAATATAGCACCATCCAGCGCGCTGCTCATATAGAATTTAGAAGGCTTGTATGGCTTTGTTTCCATCCCTTCGGGTGCTTCCGCTACCTCCTTTTCTTTCTGGTCTTCCTGTGCTGAAACGGCCGTTGTTTGTAGAAATAATCCTGCAGTTAATAATCCTGCATATAAATAGCGAAAAGCCATAATCTAAAATATTTATGTAAAGATATATAAAGGCCATGCACTGCAAAAATTACAGTTTTTTTGGTTTGGCATAGGTATTGACGCTGTATCTTTACTATCCGTTTCTTTCCGCAACGGAAATAATGTCATAAGGTACGCAGATGAATCAAACCAAGTCAATGTTAGACATGCTAATGAACCAAACGGAGCAAGAAGTAGAATTTATGCCTATCGTTCCATTGGGAGAGGATGAAATGGATGACCAGGAAAAAGACAATCTTCCCTTGGAAATACCCGTAATAGCTTTACGCAACACGGTTTTGTTTCCCAATGTGGTATTGCCGATAACCGTTGCCCGCGAGAAGTCGGTAAAGGCTATAACAGAAGCACAGAAGAACGGCAAATGGATAGGCGTTGTTGCCCAGAAAGATGGCAGCAACGATGACCCTATGCCTGAAGATATATACCAGGTAGGTACCCTGGCCAAAATAGTAAAACAGATAAAGATGCCGGATGGTAATACGACCATCTTCATCATGGGGCGTATGCGCTTCAAAATAGAAGCGTACACACAGATAGACCCATACTACACAGCACAGATAAAATACCTGGAGGATGTATTTCCGCAAAACGATGCAGCGTTTGAAGCGCTGGTATCTTCCATCAAAGACCAGTCGGAACAGATAGCACAGCAATCGCCCAATGTACCGAATGAAACCAGCATCGTGCTGCGTAATATAGAGCATCAGTCTTTCCTGGTACACTTTGTGGCATCCAACCTTACGGCGAAGCTTACCGAAAAGCAGGCACTGCTGGAAGAGAATGATGTGAAGCTGCGTGCAGAAAGATTATTGCAACTACTGCAGGCAGAACTGCAGTTGTTGGAGCTGAAGAATGAAATAACCAACAAGACACGCGCTGATATAGATAAGCAGCAACGCGAATACTTCCTGCAACAGCAGATGAAGTCGATACGTGAAGAGCTGGGTGGCGACCCGAATGAGCGTGAGATACTGGATTTGCAAAAGCGTGCCGAAGGCATTAAATGGCCGGCACCTACCCAGGAGCTTTTTCAAAAAAACATAGAGAAGCTGCAGCGCATGCACCCTTCTACGCCCGACTATTCGGTGATATACAATCACCTGGACCTGATGCTGGACCTGCCGTGGGATAGCTTTACAGAAGATAGCTACGACCTGAAGAAAGCACAGAAGATACTGGATGTGGACCACTACGGTATGCACAAGATAAAAGACCGCATACTGGAATACCTGGCTGTATTGAAACTGAAGGGCGACCTGAAATCTCCTATCCTATGTTTCGTAGGCCCTCCGGGTATCGGTAAAACATCACTGGGCCGCAGCATTGCCAGCGCAGTAAACCGTAAGTATGTGCGCCTGAGCCTTGGCGGCCTGCACGATGAAAGCGAGCTGCGCGGCCATCGTAAAACATACATCGGTGCCATGCCCGGCCGTATCATACAATCTTTGCGAAAAGTAAAATCATCAAACCCCGTTTTCATACTGGATGAGATTGATAAAATAGGTAAGGACTTTCGTGGAGACCCAAGCTCTGCATTGCTGGAGATACTGGACCCCGAGCAAAACAATACCTTTTACGATAACTACCTGGAGCTGGAATACGACCTTTCCAAAGTCCTGTTCATAGCCACCGCCAATAGCCTGGGCGATATACAACCCGCCCTGCGCGACAGGCTGGAGATCATACAGCTTACGGGCTATTCCATGGAAGAAAAAACGGAGATAGCTAAGCGCCACCTGATACCCAAGCAAAAAGAACTGCACGGCCTTACAAAAGTAAACCTGCGTTTTACGGACAAGGTCATCAACAAGATAATACAGGAGTACACGCGGGAATCGGGCGTGCGTGAGCTGGACCGTGTGTTTGCGGCCCTGATGCGCTCTGTAGCCAGGCAGGTAGCTATGGAAGAAAAAGTAGCTCCAAGTGTAAGTGCCGAACAGGTAGAACGTGTATTAGGCAAACCTAAATTCAGCAAGGATATTTATACAAAAGGAAACCCTCCCGGTGTAGCGGTAGGCCTGGCATGGACTTATGTAGGTGGCGATATCCTGTTTATAGAAACCATTTTATCAAGGGGCAAAGGCGGCTTCAGCATAACAGGCAACCTGGGGACGGTGATGAAGGAAAGTGCCAGTACGGCTCTTTCTTACCTGAAAGCACATGCTGCGGAATACAATATACCGCTTGAAAAATTTGACGAGCACAATATACACATACATGTGCCGGAAGGTGCAGTGCCTAAAGATGGCCCCAGTGCCGGCATCACTATGCTTACAGCACTGGCATCTGCCTTTACAGGCCGCAAGGTAAAACCATTCATGGCTATGACCGGCGAAATAACACTGCGCGGGCAAGTATTGCCCGTGGGCGGTATTAAAGAAAAAATACTGGCGGCCAAACGCGCAGGTATTAAAGATGTGATACTGTGTGTGGAGAACCAGAAAGATGTAGAAGAGATAAACAAAGAATACATCAAAGGCGTTAAGTTTCACTACGTAAGGAACATGACAGAAGTATTGGAATTCGCTTTAATGAAGAAATAAGCTCACCGATTTTTTAGTAAAAGCCGCTGCACATCGCAGCGGCTTTTTTATTATTCAAATAAAAAATTTGGACATTACGTTTCATAACGTATATTTACGTTATGAAACGTAATAAATCATTGCAGACACTTACAAAAGCCGAAGAAGAAGTAATGCACATCATCTGGCAATTGGATAAATGCCTGGTGCGTGACATTATAGAACACCTTGGCGACCCGGATATACCGCATAGCACCGTTTCATCTGTAGTGCGCATACTGGAAAAGAAAGGTTTTGTAAATCATAAAGCTTATGGCAAAACCTATGAGTATTTTCCCATCGTTACCAAAGAAGCGTATGCACAGCATGGCGTACAAAGCCTGATGGAAAAATACTTTGGCGGCTCACCCAAAAAACTGGTAAGCTTTCTGGTACAAAGCGAAGACCTGAACTTGAAAGAACTAAATGACATGCTCAAAAAATTAGATAACCCTTCTAAAAAGAAATAGCTATGCTATACTACCTTTTAAATACTACAGCCATCTGGCTCATTTGCCTTATCGCTTTCGATGCCTTTCTGAGCAGGGAATCATATCACAGCTACAACAGGTTTTACCTGCTGGGCACCTTTGCTCTTGGCTTCCTTATGCCGTTGTATGAATGGCGTGGTGATTCTATTGTTTACAGTACCGGCATCAGCCGGCCGGTTGTAGAAGGCGCCGCAACTGTAAAAAGCAACATTATAAGCACTGCAGATAACCCTGTAGCGATGGATTGGCAGCAATGGCTCATCATACTATACATTTCTGGTGTAGTTATCAGCTTGTTTTTGCTGATTAAAGAAATAGCTACACTGGTACGTATGTACCAAAGGGGCTACAAATCGAAAGATGGCGTATGGAGCATCGTAGAAACCGGCAAAGCGCACAGCCCGTTCTCTGCCTTCCGCATGGTGTTCATCAGCAGCAAGAAGGACTATAGCGAAGAACAATTAAAAATGATACTGCACCATGAAGAACAACATGGCCATGCCATGCACTTTATTGACTTAATGTTTATGCAGCTAGCCAAAGTGGTATTCTGGTTTCACCCCTTGGTATATGTGTACTATAACAGGTTACTGACTGTACATGAATACCAGGCAGATGCCGCGGTTGATAAAGACCCAAAAGCCTATGGACAATTCCTTATAGAACAAACCATGCTTGGCACAGCCCCTGCCCTTTCACATTCCTTCAATCGTTCACCCATAAAAAAACGTATCCTTATGCTAACCAGGAACTCTTCTGCTTTATCTAAAAGCAAAATGCTATTGGCACTACCCATTACGCTTGTATGTGTATTGTGCTTTTCTAAAAATGCCTTTTCTGACGATAAAAGAACTGTAAACGGAAATAAAGTCACTTTCAAAGGCAACGTATTTACAATGCGGTCATACCCAGACGACACTACTGTAGTATTTGATCCAACCAACGGCGAAGAAACAATGAAAATTACAAGCCGGTCGCCCATACCTGTTGCAATGAACGGCGATAAAATATACCAGGAGTATGAAATTGATGAGAATGGCAGCCTGAACGCATTAACGGGTTTTAACACCATAGGCACGCTATCTTCCAGTAGTATTAAGCAGGCAGTTATTAATGAAATAAAAGAAGATCTTATAAAGTTGCCTGACGATAATTATAATCTTGGAATATTCAACTTTGTACTAGACAAGAGCGGAAAGATTGTGTACTACGACTTTAACGGCTTCGATGCTTACCATACGGCTACCAAAATACCTGAGGATACAAAAAAACAGATTGACAAAAAGATTATAAACGTGATCAATAAGCTATCTGCCCAGCCTGCAAGATTCCAGGACAAGCCGGTGATATTCAGAATACACAACAAGAATATGTATGACGGTATCACTATTGTTAAAGGTAAAGTAACAAGTTTCTAAACACACAAAAAAGCCCCGCAAACTGCGGGGCTTTTTATTTGAAATACTACAAGCTTAGTTCTTCACCGGCAGGTAGCTATACTTCTTAGCATACTCTACCATTTGCTGGTAAAAGCTTTCAGGGTATTCTACTTTCACATCGGTTATCTTGTCGCCATCCATTACAGGCACCAGGCGTGGCTGTATAAAACCACGGTACGGTTTCACATTCAGCTTGGCATATCGCTCCAGCACTTCTTTGTGCAATACAGGATCTACTTTCACGCCGTATGTTTCTACCAATGCCTTACCTGCAGCATAGTCGCCTTCCGATTTTATGCGTTGTATCTCTTTCAGCAGTTGGCCAAACAGATCGCGCAGTTTTTCGTAATCATTAACGCGTACATAAGTTTTACCGTCTTTCTTTACAAACTCTACTACATTGTCTTTCTTACCTTTTTCATAAGCCCAGCGTGCATTCAGTGCGCGGTTGCGCATATGTGCTTCTTCCAGTTGCTCTCCCGGTTTCAGGCGTGTCAGCTGGGTCATCAGGCCATTCATCATATAGCTGTCATATTCAGCCATACCTACTTCTTTGCTAGGAGCTACACCTATCTCCGTCAGTTTAGGGTCTATAGCATAGTACAGGCCCACCAGGTCAGCACGTGCTTCTTCCAGGCAAGATGCATAGTTTTTCAGCGTCTTATCCGTTGTTTCTACTCCGGGGTTTATTTGCCCTGATGCGTGGCCTATACACTCGTGCATATCTGTATGCAGGTCAGATGCCAGGTTGCCGTATTTACGCGCACGGGCTTTCACCGTATCATTCACAGCAAATTCATCCAGCACACCACCTTTGGCACTGGCTACATTGTATGAGTGTATTATGTTGCTCAGCGATACCGATTTTGAACCATGCTCTTTGCGTATCCAGTCGGCATTCGGCAGGTTCACGCCTATCGGCGTGCTTGGTGCCGCATCACCGCTTTCTACTATCACCGTGATGGCTTTAGCCGTAATCCCTTTTACGCTTTTCTTCTTATGCTCGGGCATTAGTGGAGAGTTGTCTTCAAACCATTGCGCCTGGTCGGCTATCGCCTTAATGCGCTTGGTAGCTTCCATATCTTTCATAGATACTACACTTTCAAAGCTGCCTTTCTTGCCTATCGCGTCCAGGTACACTTCTATAAAGCCATTCACTACATCTATGCGGGAGTTTACATCATTTGCCCATGCTATGCTGTACTCATCAAATGTTTTCAGGTCGCCTGTACGATAATATTGTATCAGCAGTTGCAGCGCTTTCTTTTGCTGGTCGTTCTCAGCAACGGTTACTGCTTTCTCCAGCCAGCCTACTATTTTTTCGATAGATGCGCTGTACATGCCGCCCACTTTCCATGTCTTCTCAACTATCTGGCCATTCTCTTTCATCAGTTTGCTGTTCAGGCCCCACGATGGTGCATTGCCTTTGGTATCAAACTTTGAATAGAATGCTTCTACTTCCTTCTGTGTTACACCTTCGTAGAAGTTGTTGGAAGAGTTCACCACGTTGTCAACATTCGGGCGCAGGTCTACCACTTTAGGTTCTACTTTCGGGTCGTAGATAAGCGGTTTGATGCGTGTCAGGAATGCCTCTACCGTTTCGCCCTGTTCTTTCGGCAGCAGCGATTGGTCGCTGTTCTTTACCAGTTCCGCAAAGTATTCATACTTGCATTCCGGCAGGAATTTCTCATTGCTATAGTGATGGTGGTTGCCGCTGCTAAACCAGAAACGGCCACAGTATTCTTCAAACTTCTTCCAGTCTGCACCTTCTTTGCTGCCATTGTAGGTAGTGTATACAGCTTCCAGTGTTTTGCGCAACAGTATGCCGTATTTACTCTTCTGGTCGTAAATGATATCACGGCCACAAAGCGCGGCTTCATACAGGTAGTAAGACAGTTGCTTTTGCTGCAGGCTCAGGCCATCCCAGCCCGGCACCTGGTAGCGCAGCACTTGTATATCGGCAAATGCTTCTGCCTCTACATTAAAATTGGTATCGTATGCTGCTACAGGCGTTGCCGTACTATCGGCTTGTGTTTTGTTGCCTGTACTTGCGTCGTTGCTACACGCGGTAACAAACACTTGTGCTCCTATCATTGCCATAACAGGTAGTTTCCACTTTTTCATTTTTCTATAAAGGGATTTTTATAACGCTTAAAAATACGGGTTTACGGGCATACGGCAGTATATCTGCATGGTATTTTAATAGGCAGGTAGTATTTTGCAGCCGCATGATAAAATACCTGCTCCCTTTATTGCTACTTGCCGGTGCCTGCACTAATAGTGCACCTACAGATACGGAAACTGCGATTAAACACAAAGCTCCCGCTACCGGCACTATAGTAGCTGCTGATAGTATGGATATTGCTGAAGATAAACTGAATGGCCATATGTTTTCCGTATCTGTTATAGCTACGGATAGCAGTATCAATGGCACGTATGATGTGGAAGCCATCTGGGGCAACAACCTCGCTAACAGTACTATCAGGTTACCGCATGGCGGCGAACATTTTAAACCGCTGCTTCGCAAAGGTGATAGTGCATATACATACATCCTCGGTTTTCATTTCGATACGGATACCATATTTCACGATTATTATCAGATAAGCGCAGCGCGCGGGCAAATAATGATGAAATACATCAAGGCTTATCAATAGTTCAAGACTGAATACTTATCGCATTTTCTTCTTGGTAAACTTTCGGTGCGTATGCTCATAGCCATTGGCCTGGTAAAATGCATGTGCCCCTTCGCGTTTGTGGCTCGATGTCACCTCTATCACATCATAGTCTATGTTTTCCAGCATGCTTTCCAAGTGTTTCAGCAACCGTTTGCCTACACCTTTACTGCGATAAGCCTCTTCTACAAACATTTCCTGTATCTCGTATGCCCAGCCCATATGGTGCAGCAGTATCTGCCCATGACAGCTGATGAATCCTACGATATTGCCGTTGTCTTCCGCCACTAAGTATATGGTGTTGGGAAAATCTACTGCCGACTCAAACAGCTCATCAAACAATACAGCATTGTTCACACGCTCAGTCAGTTGCGAAAGCAGCCTGTAAACAGACGTGCCATCGGCAGCTACTGCATGGCGGATAATGATGTTATCCATATCAGGAAACGTTTAAGCAGCGATATTATGCAATCCCGTCAACACCCGTGCAAAATCATCTTTAATTAATTGTGACCTTACTCCTCTTAGTGGCTGAAAAATTTATACCGGATTGGGTCCTAAACAAAAAGCCCCGCTTGCAGCGGGGCTTTCTATCAGTAGTATTACTAATCTTAGTTTTTGAACTGTGGTATCAGGTCTTGTGCCATTTTTACCATCTTAGCCAGTCCGTCTTCAGGCAGGTTACCTTTTTTGAACTCAGCCAACAGGTCAGGCATTTTCAGCTCCATATCACGTATGAATGCTTCTTCAAAAGCCTTTACATTTTTCACAGGCACTTCGCGTATCAGGTTGTTGGTACCCAGGTAGATGATGGCTACCTGTTTTTCAACGCTATATGGTGCAAACTGTGGTTGTTTCAGGATTTCCACGTTACGGCTACCTTTATCCAGTACTACTTTCGTAGCGGCATCCAGGTCACCACCAAATTTAGAGAACGCCTCCATCTCACGATACAGGGCCTGGTCCAGCTTCAGGGTACCGGCTACTTTCTTCATCGATTTGATCTGTGCGCTACCACCCACACGGCTTACCGAGATACCTACGTTGATGGCAGGACGGATGCCTGACAGGAACAGGTTTGACTCAAGGAATATCTGGCCGTCGGTGATAGAGATCACGTTCGTTGGGATGTATGCAGATACGTCACCCGCTTGTGTTTCGATGATAGGCAATGCTGTCAGCGATCCACCACCTTTTACCAGGTGTTTGATGCTATCCGGCAGGTCATTCATCGTCTTAGCGATCTCATCGTTATTGATAACTTTCGCTGCACGCTCCAGCAGGCGGCTGTGCAGGTAGAATACGTCACCGGGGTAAGCCTCGCGGCCCGGAGGGCGACGCAGCAGCAGGGATACCTCACGGTAAGCCACCGCTTGTTTCGACAGGTCATCATAAACTACCAGTGCAGGACGTCCCGTATCACGGAAGAACTCACCTATCGCCGCACCGGCAAATGGTGCGTAGAACTGCAGTGGAGCCGGGTCGGCAGCAGGTGCAGCTACGATGGTAGTATATGCCATAGCACCATTCTCTTCCAGTGTTTTCATCACACCGGCGATGGTAGATGCCTTCTGGCCTATCGCTACGTATATACAGTAAACAGGTTTACCTGCTTCGTAAAATTCTTTTTGATTGATGATGGTATCCAGGCAGATGGCAGTTTTACCTGTCTGACGGTCACCGATTACCAGCTCACGCTGTCCACGGCCGATGGGTATCATCGCATCTACCGCTTTCAAACCTGTTTGCAGGGGTTCTTTTACCGGCTCGCGGAAGATAACGCCGGGCGCTTTACGCTCCAGTGGCATTTCATACAGTTCACCGGTCAGGGGGCCTTTACCATCTATTGGCTCACCCAGTGTATTTACTACACGGCCTACCATGCCTTCACCTACTTTGATAGAGGCGATCTGGCCGGTACGGCGCACTTGTGCACCTTCTTTAATATCACCGCTTTCACCCATCAATACCACACCCACGTTGTCTTCTTCCAGGTTCAGCGCTATCGCTTTTACACCGTTTTCAAAAGCTACCAGTTCACCCTGACGTACGCTGTTCAGGCCGTAAACGCGGGCAATACCGTCACCTACTTGCAATACGGTACCTACTTCTTCCAGGTTAGCAGAAGCGTTGAAGTTGGTTAACTGCTGGCGCAAAATCGCCGATATTTCATCCGGTTTGATCTCAACCATGACTTTCTATTTTATAAATAAATACTAGTTTCTAAATTTCTGTTGGTTTTCATAGTTCAGCTTAGTTACCAAATATCTGGCTGATGTAGATATTTTTAGTAAACTGGTCTCTTACATCATTCAGGTCACGGCGCACACTGGCATCTATCAGTTTATCATCCATTTGCAGTACAAAGCCACCTATGATGTCCGGGTTCACTTCTTCTTTCACTTCTATCTGTGCACCGTTCAGCGAAGCTGTTATCTTTTTAACGATCGCTTCTTTCACTACATCGCTCACCGGTGTGGCTGTTGTCAGCTTCACGGTTTTGATGTTCTTCATTTCTTTATACTGTGTTATAAAGGCAGTAGCTATCTCCGGCAAGTTGGCCTCACGGCCTTTATTTACCAGCAGGGTAATGAATGCTTTTGCCAGCGGGTTCAGTTTATCGCCCACTACAGCATCCAGTATGCTCTTCTTTTTATCCGATTTTATGATCGGGCTGCGCAGCATGTTCGTAAAATCGCGGCTCTGGCGGCTGATGCTATCCAGCAGTTGTATGTCCTGCAGGGTAGTATCTACTGTATTTTGCTCTACAGCAAGATCCAGCAGCGATTTGGCATAACGTGAAGCGAGACGAGGATTTTGCATATTTTATTGGCCTCACCCCAACCCTCTCCAAAGGAGAGGGAGGAGTATCTTTTATTGTTACTGTTTTTTTCAAGCTCTTTCCGCCTCCCCTTGGGGGAGGTTGGGAGGGGCTTTGTTTAGTTCATGCTGATTTCGTCAGCCAGCATCTTAGCATAGTCATTCTGGCTATCAGCCGTAGACAGTTGCTTGCGTATCACTTTTTCAGCTACTTCTACAGCCAGCTTGCCTATTTCGTTTTTCACTTCTGTAAGCGCAGCCATTTTTTGTTGCTGTATCTGTTGCTGTGCATCGGCTACCATTTTATCGGTGATAGCTTTTGTCTCTTCTTTCGCTTTGTTGATGATGCTATCCCTTGTTTCTTTAGCTTCTTTCAGCAGTTGTGCACGCTCTGCACGGGCTTCCATCATGATGCGCTCATTTTCAGCCTGCATCGCGCCCATTTCTTTCTTCACACGCTCTGCAGCAGCTATCGAGTCTGCTATACCTGTTTCACGCTCGTGCAGTGCTTTCAGTATTGGTTTCCAGGCAAATTTGCGCAGGATAACAAAAACTATCAGGAACGCCAGCAGCGTCCATACAAACAAACCGAGTTCCGGGGTTAACAAATCCATGTTATGTTGATTTATGTATGCTCTTTATTATTGGGGTTTCTTTTCTGCTCGTTTTGCAAACCTTTGAAAATCAAAACAAGCTTTTAATCAAAATTTAAAAATAACTGCACCCGCGGCCCTGTGCGTTGAGTGCAGTTAATTTCTTGGTACAATTACAGTACTACAGCCAGCAGACCAGCGATAACGCCGAACAGCGCAACACCCTCTACGAAGGCAGCTGTCAGGATCATGTTCGCACGGATGTCGCCAGCAGCTTCTGGTTGGCGAGAGATAGCTTCTACAGCGCCTTTACCGATAGAACCGATACCCAGACCAGCACCTAATACCGCGATACCTGCGCCGATAGCGCCACCAGCTGCAGCTGTACCGTCAATTGCTAACAAAACTGTGTTTAACAGAGACATGTTATATATGGATTTTGATTAAAAAACGAATTAAGCAATGATTTCTTGTTTACTTACATTGTAATCCTGGCCGGTTTCAGGATTGTGTGCATGATACTCTTCATGTACATGATCATGATCGTGGCCCTCTTCTACTGCCTGTCCTATAAATACCGCTGTCAGGTTGGTAAAGATGAAGGCTTGTATGGCAGCCACCAGCAGTTCCAGGAAGAACATGAAGATGGTAAATGCCATAGATACGGGTACAAAACCCCAGCCGGCCACTTTACTCAGGCCTGCAAATATAAATATCATTGATATAACGCTCAAAATAACGATGTGCCCCGCCAGTATATTGGCAAAAAGACGTATCATCAGCGCTATTGGTTTAATGAATAGTGAAATGATTTCGATAGGTACCAGCAGGAATTTTACACCCAGCGGTACGCCCGGAGGGTTGAAAAGGTGACCCCAGAAATGCTTGTTGCCGCTGAATATCATTACCAGGAAAGAAACGATAGCCAGGCAAGCTGTTACCGCTATGTTACCGGTAAAGTTGGCACCGCCCGGCAGCAAGCCCAGCAGGTTGTTTATCCATATAAAGAAGAACACCGTAAGCAGCAGCGGCATGTAGCGCATATATTTTTTGCCCAGGTTAGGTTTAGCTACTTCATCACGTACAAATGTCAGCACAGGCTCCAGTGCATTCTGGAAACCGGTAGGCGCTACCATCGTGCCGTTCTTTTTGTATTTCTTAGCTACATTCAGCATGATCACCAGTAGCAGTACTACCGATATGATCATGGAAACCACATTCTTAGTTATAGAGAAGTCGATGATTTTGGCACCATCTTCAGAAACGATCTTTTCTTTCATGCCATGCTCCAGGTGGTAGCCGTTATAGCTTTCGTGGCCATGGTGAAATTTTGAAGCAGAAAATACTTCCAGTCCTTTTTCAGGATGGTATATGATAACCGGCAGAGAAAGGCTCACCGGGTGGTCGTTCACATCAAAGAAGTGCCAGTAGTGAGAATCGCCAATGTGGCCGAATATTACTTCAGAAGCATTAAAACCACCTTTTTTTTCTTCACCATGTGCTGCATGGGCGGTTTCGCCCTCAGCAACGGATGCAGATTCGTGGTTTTCTTCATGCTGTGCATATGTAAAAACAGGAGCGCTCAACAGCGCGAAAGTCAATACTATAAAGGAAAAGAGACGTCTTAAACTCATTACGCAGCCCTGAAATTTTGCGCAAAGATACTTGTTTAAAGTTCAAAAAAAAGGAAATATTATTTTTTTGAGACCTTTCTGTGATTTATGGCATTAGTTTTACCATACTACGTGATATTATTAAAATATTAAATGCCCGTCAGGTGTTTGCATTTATTTTTCAAAAACACTATACCGTTGGCGAAAATTAATAGTCGAAAAAACTTTTATGTAGTACTTTTGCCGTCTAACTTTTTGTAACAAACGAAAATTTTATGCAGGAATTTGGTAAGAAAAACCCATCGGCTAATCTGGCCGACATGGGCCTGAATGTTGCCATAGCTCACTGGAATCTCTCTCCCGAAGAGCTCACACAAAAAACCTTAGAACTGGGACAAGGCGAACTGAACGACAGAGGGGCTCTTTGCGTTAACACCGGGAAATTCACCGGCCGCTCTCCTAAAGACAAATTCACAGTGAAAGATGCAATAACGGAACACAGTGTAGATTGGGGCGATGTGAACATTCCTTTCTCTCCTGAGGCTTTCGACAAACTGTATGATAAGGTAGCAGCATACCTGGGTGGCAAAGAAGTATGGATACGTGATGCATATGCCTGCGCCGATCCTAAATATCGCCTGAACATCCGCGTGGTGAATGAAACACCATGGGCCAACCTGTTCTGCAACGACCTGTTTCTGCGCCCTACTGCACAGGAAATTGAAACATTAACGCCTGATTGGCTCATCCTGCAGGCACCAAGCTTCCTGGCCGATCCTGCTGTGGACGGCACACGCCAGGGAAACTTCACTATCGTAAACTTTACACGTAAAGTCATCCTGATAGGCGGTTCTGCTTATACAGGCGAGATGAAGAAAGGTATCTTCGGCGTACTGAACTTTGTACTGCCGCACGATCATAAAGTACTGAGCATGCACTGCTCTGCCAACGAAGGCAAAGACGGTGATGTTGCCTTGTTCTTCGGTCTTTCAGGTACGGGTAAAACTACCCTGTCTGCAGATCCTCACCGCGCACTGATAGGTGATGATGAGCATGGCTGGGCAGATGGTTCCGTATTCAACTTTGAAGGTGGCTGCTATGCAAAATGTATAGATCTGAGCGCCGAAAAAGAACCACAAATTTTCAATGCTATTAAGCCAAACGCGCTGCTGGAAAACATCAAGTTCTTCCCCGGCACTAAAACGGTAGATTATGCAGATGGCAGCATCACTGAAAATACACGTGCTGCTTACCCTATCTATCATATAGATAATGCTAAGGAACCATCTTACGCTGGCGATCCTAAAAACATATTCTTCCTTACTTGTGATGCATTCGGTATCCTGCCTCCTATCAGCAAGCTGACCAAAGGCCAGGCTATGTACCACTTCATCAGCGGTTACACGGCAAAAGTGGCCGGTACTGAGGTGGGTGTTACAGAACCACAAACCACTTTCTCTGCTTGCTTTGGCCGCGTATTCCTGCCATTGCACCCTACCAAATATGCAGAACTGCTGGGTAAAAAACTGGAAGAGCACAGCGATGTGAACGTATGGCTGATAAACACAGGCTGGAGCGGCGGTGCTTATGGTACCGGTAGCCGTATGAGCCTGAAGTATACACGCGCTATGATCACAGCTGCTATGAATGGCGACCTGAAAAATGTAGCCTTTGAAGCACACCCGACATTTGGCGTACTGGTTCCGCAGGCTGTGCCAGGCGTACCTGCAGAGATACTGAACCCACGTGATACATGGACTGATAAAGAAGCATACGATAAGAAAGCTAACGAACTGGCTCAGCTGTTCGTTAAAAACTTCGAAAAATATGCAGATCAGGCTAATGATGAGATACGTGCTGCCGCACCAAAAGTGATGGTAAACGCTGAATAGTTTTTAGCTTACTGATACAAAAGAATAAGCCCCGGTATATACCGGGGCTTATTCTTTTGTGCTAGGTCTTTACAATGCCACCTTGGCTATCAGTTCCGCATCGCCTACCAGCCATATATTATCATCTTGTTCAAAGGTCATAACCGATTCAGGGTTCAGTATACGCTTACCACCACGCTCTATGCCTACTACCAGCCCGTTGGTGCGCTCACGTATGCCGCTTTCGCGTATGGTCTTACCCAGCCATTCAGAGCTTTCTTTAACTTTCAGGCGCTTCAGTACTACATCGTGCGTTTCCATCACCTGCGCCACACTGCCTTCTTTCGGTTCTATATATTGTTTGAATTGCTCCAATTGTTCATCCGTACCTATTACAAATAGCTGATCGCCGGGGTATAGCCTTTCGTACCTGCCCGGTGCCGGTATGCTGTAAATATCGCCACGTCTTATCATGGCTATATTAATACCCAGCTGCTCGCGTAGTCCCAGTTCTTCCAGTGTCTTGCCCGTGCATGCCGACCCTGCAGGGAAGGTATAGCGGGCAATGTGTGCATCCCAGGGTGCCAGCTCGCGCAGGTTCACTTTTGCTTCATGCAGCTCCCGTTTGTTCAGGTTTTGCAGGAAACGGTCTTCCAGTTTTATATAAAAGGCATGTATTCTTTTCGAGAAGATGGCAGCAAGCCCTACCAAGACCAGTACGCCACCTATTGCCATATATACGGGGAAGAAGCTCAGCATCATAATACTGATGAAAATAACAGCAAGCCCTGTACGCAGTAGGCGCAGCAGCAGCAGCGGCCCGCGGTACCGTTTATTACCCCACAGGTTGCTGTAAGCCAGCGGTTGTGTTTTCTTCAATACCAGCAACCATAGGAAAGGCGATAATACCAGCAGGCAGCTTAGCGCCGTTATGGTGGCACCCAGCACTCCGCTAGAAACATGATGCTCTACCCAGGGCGATACATAGCGCGCAAACAGGAAAATAATACCCGGTATCACTAAAGAGGTAACCGAAACAATGATAATAAGCGACTGCAGCACTTTGCGCCAGTCGCTGGCTGCAGTGATGGCTTGCGCGCCCGAGCTGTATCGTTCCAGCGATTTACGCCACCTTACCGGCAATACCTTCTCCACTTTCACATACAATGGCTCCGCCATCTTTATCATATATGGCGTCAGGAAGGTAGTGATGGCAGATATAGCCACCGCTATAGGATACAGGAAGCTACTGGTAACACCCAGCGTTACCCCCAGTGTAGCAATGATGAAGGAAAACTCACCTATCTGCCCCATGCTCATACCGGCATATATCGCCCGCTTCAGCGGCTGGCCCGATATCACGGCCCCCAGCGTTACGTGCAGCACCTTGGCTATTACAAATACCACGGTTATAATAAGTATAGGCCCCGCATAGCTTGTCAGTATCTTAGGCTCTATCAGCATGCCCACCGATACAAAGAATACGGCACCAAACAGGTCTTTCACCGGTTTTATGATATGTTCTATACGTTCGGCCTGCGTTGTTTCTGCCAGTATCGAACCCATGATAAAAGCCCCCAGTGCCGGTGAAAAGCCGGCTACCGATGCCAGTATCACCATCATCAGGCACATGCCTATGGCCAGCACCAGCATGGTTTCATCATTCAGGTGCTTTTGCACTTTGCTCAGGAACGATGGTATAAAGAAGATACCTGCCACAAACCATAATATGAGGAAGAAGGCCAGCTTCAGTACCGAAAGCAACATTTCCGTACCGGCAAATTCCCGGCTTACGGCAATGGTAGAAAGCAATACCAGCAATACCACGGCCACCAGGTCTTCTATTATCAATACCCCAAACACCAGCTCTGCAAATTTCTTGCCCTTCATGCCCAGCTCGTCAAACGAGCGCAGGATGATAGTGGTAGATGCCACAGAAAGGATACCACCAAGGAAGATGCAATCCATCACGGGCCAGCCCATCAGCTTACCCAGCAGGAAGCCGATACCCAGCATTGCCGATACTTCAATGATGGCGGTGACAGATGATGCGCCCCCTACACGTAGCAGTTTTTTAAAACTAAACTCCAACCCCAGCGTAAAAAGCAGGAATATGACCCCTATATCTGCCCATACACGTATATTGGCCAGTTCCGTAATGGTAGGGAACAAAGGGAAATTAGGGCTCACCAATAGCCCGGCCAATATATAGCCTAGTACTACAGGCTGTTTCAGCCATTTAAAAATCAAAGTAGTAACACCGGCAACTATCAGCACCAGCCCGAGATCCTGTATTAAATGTGGTAGATGATTCATAATGCCTTAGTTATAAAAATAGCATTTACAGCCGAAAAACACGATTATCAATCTTTTACCACTCATAACCGATTGAAAATTACTATATCTGCGCTTTACCTTATCTTAGTATCAAAGCCGATAGCATGAATAAAAAAATACTTGTTGCCTGTACCCTGCTTACCGTTTTCACTACTGTTCGTACACACGCACAGTGTACCCCTGCCGTTCCTTCTATATTGGATGTCCATGCCGATAGTGTTACCCTGGCATGGGGAAGTGCCGGTGCGGGCGTATATGAATATGCGGTATTGCCTGCTACTGCACCGCAACCTGCCACAGGTACTTCTACCGGCTCTCTTACTGTGGGCGTTGGCGGACTGACCCCGGGCATTGCACACACGGCATGGCACCGTACCGATTGTGGCGGTAGTACATTCACCCCCTGGGTTTCCCTCAATTTTTCTACGCCCTGCGGCATGCCGGGCACTATAAATGTTACCAATATAGGTGCTGATACGGCCGTTATCAGCTGGACCGCTGTAGCACCCAATGCCAACTATCAATACATCGTAGATACCTCTGCCGATGTGCCCACAGCTGCCGATGCCGGTACACCTATTGATACCAATGGATTGATTGTCCGCAGCCTGTTACCGGCACAGATGTATCATGTCTTTGTACGTACCGATTGCGGTAGTGGTGTTTTCTCACCATGGTCGCCCGTACATATGTTCTTCAGTGCTTATTCCGTAGGCATAGCGCAGGTGCAGCAAAACGGAGGCCTCTTCAAAGCATATCCAAACCCCGCTACCAATACGCTCTATCTCAGCTTTACCCATGCCGGCGGCATGCTGGAAGTAGTGAACGCTATGGGCAGCAGGGTATGGGCAGGTAACCATATGCCTGAAGAAACACAGATGGATATAAGCGATTTACCCGCCGGGCTCTACCTGTTACGCTACCTGCATAACGGGCAAATGGAAACAAGCAGGATTCATAAGAAATAATTAGTATATTAGGAGTTCTAAAACCTAAGCTTATGAACTTTTCTTTACGCACTACCACACTTGCTGTCATTGCTCTTATTTTTTCATCGTTTAGTGCCTTTGCACAATGCGAGATAACAAACTTCAATAAAGTACCCGCACCTACATCTGCTACCGTTTCGTGGAGTGCTATTTCTGATATTATCCAGTACGAATATTTTGTATCACTGACACCCCCTAATCCGCAGCAAACACCCGGCACTTACACTACCAGCAATGCAGTATCGCTGCAAGGGTTAGACCCCAATCATACTTATTACTTTTGTGTGCGGGCCATTTGTTCTTCGGGCACGTCCGCCTGGGTATGTGAATCTTTCGCTACGCCCGATCCATCTAGTGTCAACACGGTTACCAAACAACCTGAGTTTACCATAACAGCATATCCTAATCCTACTACTGATAAGCTGAACATCGTACTGCCCGAGCAATACAATGGCAGGGGAAATATCATCGTCACTTCGCTGTTAGGCTCTGTAGTAGCGCAAACCAATACATTCGGCCGCTATGCCCATGTTAATCTTTCCGGCATGGCACCGGGGCTGTACCTGGTAAAATATACCGATGGTGTAAATACTAAAACTATTAAAGTAAACAAGCTATAAAAGCATGCATTATTACTTTATCATAATTAAGAAAGGCAGCTTAGGCTGCCTTTCTTAATTATCCTTCCAGCGCCACAGCATCATGCAGGCGTAGGTGCGGTAGGGGCTCCATTTAGCCGATATTTTCAGCATCTTTTCTTTCAGTTTCTTTTTATCGGTAGCATCCAGCTTATATAGCTTTATCATGCCCTGCTGTATGCCCAGGTCATCTATGGCAAACACGTCCTCCCTACCCAGGGCAAACATCAGTAGCATCTCCACCGTCCACCTGCCCACACCTTTTATAGGCAGCAGGAAGTCCATCACTTCCTCATTGCTCATCTTATATAGCTTCTTATCATCCATGCCATTATCTATGGCATATTGTGCTACATTCTGCACATAGCTCACTTTTGCATTGGAAAGCCCTATGCCGCGCAAGGTTGCAGGGGGTGTCGCCACAATCTGTTCGGGCGTAGGCTCTTTGTCGTCATATAGTGCCAGGAAGCGTTTATAGATCACATCGGCCACCTTGGTAGATAGCTGCTGGCTCATAATGGCCGCGCATAGATACAGGCATATGTTCTTTCTTCGTTTCAGTTGCAGGTCGGGGAATGCGGCCACAAGGGGTGCCAGCTTTTTATCTTTCGATAGATGTTCATGATACGCAGGCAGGCTTGTTTCGGCAGGCATAAGTATATTTTATGTACTCAGTATATTATTGTAAATTTGCTATTGTATTATTCAGCGTTCATACGTTAATAATAGCTCAATATTCGTAAAGCTAAGTGTTTTAGACGGTACGTTTTCGTACACCACACCGGCAGAAACCTCAGGCAAATGAATAAAGTCTATAAACCTACCGGGAACCGAAAAATTGATTCCCGTAAAACCGGAACAATCCGGAACAATTATAGTTTACCAGATATATAGAATCAGGAAAAATCAGTATTTCACAACAAAACACAACAAACTGTTATCTTTGCCCGCAAAATCATATACATAACCAACTGTTAATGAAAAATACACCATTCACACAAAAGCATATAGCGCTGGGCGCTAAAATGGCAGAGTTCGCTGGCTACAACATGCCTATCTCTTACAGCGGCATCAATGAAGAGCACCACACGGTGCGCAGCAATGCCGGTGTATTTGATGTAAGCCATATGGGCGAATTTATCCTGAAAGGCCCTAAAGCACTGGACCTGATACAGCGTGTTACCAGCAACGATGCCAGCAAACTGACGGATGGTAAAGCTCAATACTCTTGCCTGCCTAATGAGAATGGTGGTATCGTAGATGACCTGCTGGTGTACTGCCTGAAACAGAATGAAAGCTATATGCTGGTGGTGAATGCATCGAATATAGAAAAAGACTGGAACTGGATAAGCAAGCACAATACAGATGGTGTGGAAATGCACAACATATCTGACAAAACAGGCCTGCTGGCCGTACAGGGCCCTAAGGCAGTGCAGTACCTGCAGCCGCTTACGGATATGGACATCACCAACCTGAAATATTACACCTTTACAAAAGGCACATTTGCAGGCATCGAAAACGTAATAGTAAGCGCTACAGGTTATACCGGTGCCGGTGGTGTTGAAATATATTTTGAAGATAAAGACAACAATGCCGAAACAATCTGGAACAAAATATTTGAAGCCGGTGCAGCAGGCGGCATGAAGCCAATAGGCCTGGCGGCCCGCGATACCCTACGCCTGGAAATGGGCTTTGCATTGTATGGCAATGATATAGATGATACTACCAACCCGCTGGAAGCCGGCCTGGGTTGGATCACTAAGTTCACTAAAGACTTTACAGCCAGGGAGATATTGGAAAAACAAAAAGCAGAAGGCGTAACCCGCAAGCTGGTAGGCCTCGAAATGATAGACAAAGGCATTCCCCGCCATGGCTATAAAATACAGGATGCAGAAGGCGAAGAGATAGGCTACATCACATCGGGCACACAGGCACCAAGCCTGAGCAAGGCTATAGGTATGGCCTATGTGCGCAAAGACTTTGCTGCCGAAGGTTCGGATGTGTTTGTTATCGTTCGCGACAAAGCACTGAAGGCACAGGTAGTAAAAATGCCTTTCGCATAAAAAATGACACTGCACAGACAGTAAATGAATAGCCATTCAGATTTGAATGGCTATTTTCATGTTGCCTAACCTATCTATCTATATGCTATCGAAAATAGCTTACTTGCTCTGCACCACTGTAATGCTGTATTGCTGTTTCATCTTTTATCCCAAATGGGATAAGCGGCAGGGCGAAGCAGCTATAGGCTGGGATGTAAGCGGTTATTACTGGTACCTGCCTTCTATCTTTATCTATAAAGACCTCAAGTACCAATCCTTTGCAGATAGCATACGACAGAAGTATGAGCCTACTCCTGAGATCATGCAGTTTACCCGTGCGGCAGATGGCAGTTGCGTAATGACCTATTCCAGCGGTATGGCGTTCATGTACCTGCCGTTATTTACCATCGCACATCTTTCTGCAGAACCGTTAGGTTACCCAGCCGATGGGTTTTCAAAGCCCTACCAGTTTGCCATGCAGGTAGGCAGCCTGCTCATATCGCTGCTGGGCGTGTGGCTATACAGAAGGGTGCTGCTCCATTATTTTTCAGATAAGGTAACGGCCATTCTGCTGCTCATACTGGTCATTGGTAGCAACTATCTTAACTACTCGGCTATAGATGGTGCACAAACGCATGCCTGGTTGTTTACACTCTATGCCCTGCTGTTGCTGTGTGTCATCCGCTTCTATAAGAAGCCTGATTATAAATATGCGATAGCCATAGGTGTATTATGCGGCCTTGCCATACTCATCCGCCCTTCTGAAATGATATGCGCGCTGATACCCTTGCTATGGGATATGGAGTCTATATCTGCTACAGCTATCAAGGGGAAGATACTGTTTTTCAAAACGCACTTATCCAAACTAACGGTAGCCGTCGTATGCGTTATACTCATCGGCAGCATACAACTCATATACTGGAAATATGCCAGTAGCCACTGGCTGGTATACAGCTATGGCAGCGACAAGACCTTTTCATGGCTGCATCCGCACCTGTTCGACTATACATTGAGCGCACGCAGCGGCTGGCTTACCTATACACCTGTCATGCTCTTTTCTTTGATAGGCATTATCCCCTTCCTGAAGCGGGGGCGCAACAAAGTAGCCATCCTGTCCTTCTGCCTGCTGAACCTGTATATTGTATCTGCATGGGATATATGGTGGTATGGTGGCACTGGTGGCAGGGCTATGATACAGAGCTATCCTTTTATGTTCTTACCGCTGGGCTACCTGCTACAGCAACTGGCAGAACGTAAAGTGTTGAGGTGGATGCTCACGCCTTTCATCATACTGTTCTGCTATGTCAATGTATGGTTTACGGTGAACGCCCATGCGGCACCAGGGCTGTACGATTCTGACGGCATGAGCCGTGCCTATTACTGGCGCGTGGTAGGCCGCTGGCATATTGAGAACAGGGATGAAGTGGAAAAGCTGAAAGATACAGACGAGCTTTTTTCAGGCACCCCTGAAAACCTGAAGCTAATCTACACCCACGACTTCAATACGGATATCCATCCTGAAGACTCATTCTACATCGGCAGCGGTATGGAATTCAGTAATAAGTTCAGCTTGCCGGTAGATAAAAATGCGGCCAACTGGCTCAGGATAAAGGCCACCATCAGCACCGGCGGTAAAGAGTGGACACAATGGAAAATGCCGCAGTTTACCGCCCAGTTTTTGGATAAAGACAATAATGTGTTGCGCACACGGATGCTGCGCATACACCGCTTCCTGAATGATAACGAGACCAAAGATTTTTCCTTTGATGTAAGCATTGCCTACGACGAAGCCCGAAAAGTGGACATCTACCTGAAGAACCCCGGCAGCGACAAATGGTTGCTGGTGAAACACATGGAAGTCTGGTCATTTAAGGATTAAACCTATGTACCATTTTAGGAATTTATTTTCTTTCTTTGCAGCAAATTATAGCCTTCCAAAATGCTTCCTAAATACAATAGAGTGCTGCTGAAATTATCTGGTGAATCTTTAATGGGTGACCGCAGCTATGGGCTCGATCCGAAAATGCTGGAGCAGTATGCTATTGATATAAAGGCCATCAGCGACCTGGGCGTGCAGGTAGCCGTAGTTATAGGCGGCGGTAATATATATCGCGGTATGAACGAGGCTGAAACCGGCATCGAGCGTGCGCAGGGCGACTATATGGGCATGCTGGCCACCGTTATCAACGGTATGGCACTGCAGGCATCGCTGGAAAAGATAGGCGTTAAAACACGCCTGCAAAGCGCTATAAAAATGGAGCAGGTAGCAGAGCCTTACATCCGCCGCCGTGCCATCCGCCACCTGGAAAAAGGCCGTGTAGTTATCTTCGGCGCAGGTACGGGTAATCCATACTTCACTACAGATACTGCCGGCTCACTAAGAGCTATAGAAATAAATGCCGATGTGATATTGAAAGGTACACGTGTAGATGGCATCTATACTGCCGACCCTGAAAAAGACCCAACCGCTAAACGCTTCGAAAAACTTACCTTTTCAGAGGTTATCAGCCAAGGCCTGAAGGTGATGGATATGACCGCCTTCACATTGTGCCAGGAAAATAACCTGCCCATCATCGTGTTTGATATGAACACACCGGGCAACCTGCAAAGTGTGATTGAAGGCAAATCGCTGGGTACGCTGGTAAGCTGATAACCGCTACCTGACGCGCTTGCGCTTATTGCGCTCGTAATCTTCAAATATAAACTGGCCCAAACCATCGAGCGAGGAATAGAACGCCTTGCCATTATTTACCTCTGTAAAGTTGCGTACGAACGATTGCAGGTAAGGGTCGTTGGCTATCATAAAGGTGATGACAGGTATCTTGAGCCTGCGCATTTGCCCCGCCAGGTTCAGCGTGCGGTTCAGTATCTTACTATCTATACCAAAGCTGTTCTTGTAATATTTGTTGCCCACTTTCAGGCAGGTAGGCTTGCCATCCGTTATCATAAACACCTGCTTATTGGGGTTTTTGCGGCGGCGTAGTATATCCATTGCCAGTTCCAGTCCCGCTACCGTATTGGTATGATAAGGCCCTACCTGCAGGTAAGGCAGGTCTTTCATTTCTATCTGCCAGGCATCATTGCCAAATACTACAATATCCAGCGTGTCTTTAGGATAGCGTGTGGTTATCAGCTCGCTCAATGCCATAGCCACCCGCTTGGCAGGGGTGATACGGTCTTCGCCGTACAATATCATGGAGTGAGAGATATCTATCATCAGCACGGTAGAGGTTTGTGTCTTGAAATCCATCTCATGAATTTCAAGGTCATCCTGCTTCATTGTGAAGCCATCTATGCCGTGGTTTACAAATGAATTCTTGAGGCTGCCGGTATAGTCTATAGCTTCCAGCGCATCGCCAAATTCATAGGGGCGGGTTTCGGGGTTCAGTTCATCGCCCTGCCCGCTTTTAAAAGTATGGTGGTTGCCCTGTTTGGTTTTCTTCAGCTTGCCAAATATCTCATCGAGCGAGCGCTTGCGGATGCTTTGTTCCGACTTGGCAGTTATCTTGTAGGCACCTGTTTCTTCTGTTTCTTTCAGGTAACCATTTTGTTTCAGGTCTTCTATAAAATCGCCTATGCCGTAATCATCACCTGTAAGATGGTACTGCGCATCCAGTTGCGTCAACCAGTCCAGTGCTTCGGAAGGGTCGCCGTTGGTATATTGCAGCAACTCCATAAAAATATCCAGCAACTTCTGAAATGGTGTACGCTTATCCCCTTCCTCAAATTTCGTAAATAATATCCCTTTCATAAAAACCTCTTACCGAAGTTACGTTGTTTTGCAGGCACGATGCTTATTGTATATCTCTATGGTAGCATTAAACATTATGGTGCTTTAATTGTTTCATTATCATGGCCGTATATAAAATAGAGCGAAAGCAACTGATACATAGCAGTATGGAAGAATTGTGGGCTTTCTTTTCCAGCCCCGATAACCTGGCTGCCATTACGCCGTCTTATATGAACTTCCGCATCACATCCGGGTCTTCAAAACATGGCATCTATGCCGGGCAAATCATCACCTACAAGGTATCGCCCATATTAGGTATTCCATTGTACTGGATGACAGAAATAACCCATGTAGAACACCATAAGAGATTTGTGGATGAGCAACGCATAGGGCCTTACAGCCTGTGGCATCACCAGCACTATTTTGAAGCAACGGCGGAAGGCGTGTGGATGACCGACCTGGTGCATTATCGCCTGCCATTGTATTTTATTGGCGACCTGGCGCACCGCCTTTTCCTGAAACGCCAATTAGAAGGTATATTTGACTACCGGTACCGGCAGATCGAATCGCTTTTCAGTAAGGTGCCAAACAATTCAGTTTCATTGAATGTTTAACCTTGAAATGCTACTACCGTGGGTATTACAGCAGATATGAACCGTTTCAGCATCAGGGATATAGAAAACCTGACAGGCATCAAAGCACATACCATACGCATATGGGAGCAACGCTATGGCATATTGCAGCCTAAGCGTACCCCAACCAATATCCGGTATTATGATGCTACCGACCTGAAATATGCGCTGCGCATAGCCCTCCTTAATGATTACGGTTATAAGATATCGCGCATACAGGAAATGAGCGAGGAGGAGATCAATAATGTAATCAATAAAATAAATGACCAGGAATTCCAGCTGCAGGCACAGGTAAACAAGATGCTGGAAACGATGCTGACCCTGGATACCGACCTCTTTGAAGCGCTGATAACCGCCTACATTAAAAAGAACGGTATAGAAATGGCTGTGGAACGCTTGCTGTTTTCCTTCCTGGAAAAGGTGGGGATCATGTGGATGACCGACCGCATATTTCCGGCGCAGGAGCATATTATGAGTAATATCGTGTATCGCAAACTGGCCCTTGCTATAGAACAACTACCCAAAAATCCGGATGCCGGCCCGTCTGTACTATTATTCCTGCCCGAAGGAGAGATACACGACATAGGCCTGATGTATGTGCACTATCTTTTGCTGAAGCATGGAAAGAAACCCATCTATCTCGGCCCTAATTCGCCGGTAAAAGATGTGCAACTGACCGCAGAAATGAAAAAGCCGGACTATGCTTTTATCCACCTTACATCTGTGGCTTCCGAATTTGACAGCAATAAGTATCTGAAGAAACTGACCGAAACATTACCCGGTATTACCATCCTCGTATCGGGCAGTATGCTGAAGCATACCAAGCTGCAGAGCCACCCGCGCATAGTACCTTTTTATTCCTTGCAGCAGGTTAAGAATTATATCCTGAGCCTTAGTTAATCCTTTCTTATTGATATATACGCTAATGGCCATTCTGGTTGAGAAACCATATGCCCGCACGTCTTGTTTAATAAAGACCACAGTAACTATAAACAAAAACTATTTTGGCAGATGGTATGAGTGTTTAACTTTACACCATAAACAGTTAAACAAAAAATGTATGACTGCTGCTGACTTTAATAACATGGTAGTGCGCCACGGCGACTTTCTGAAGCCTTATGCCATAACGCTTACACGCGATCATGAAGATGCGCAGGACCTCTTCCAGGAAACCATGATGCGCGCCCTGATGAACAAAGAGAAATACCAGTTTGGCACCAACTTGAAGGCATGGCTCTACACTATAATGCGCAATATTTTCATCAATAACTACCGGCGCAGTAAAAAGTTCTTCAAGGTGTCAGGCGATGTACCTGCCGATGCCCTGATGTACAGCACCCAAAAAGCAGTATATAATGAAGGCTGGAATAATATGCGGCTTGGGGAGGTGAAAAAAGCGATAGATGGGTTACCGCAGATATTCCGCCTGTGCTTTGAGTTGCACTACACAGGCTATAAATACCAGGAGATAGCCGACCTGCTGCAAGAGCCACTTGGTACTGTGAAGAGCCGGATACACTTTGCACGGAAAACATTAATGTCTCAACTGGACCGATAAACAATAACTTCACGCACGTTGAAAAAAGCTATCGTCATAGGAAGTGGGTTTGCGGGCATGTCGGCTGCATGCTTTCTTGCAAAAGAAGGTGTACAAGTGACGGTGGTTGAAAAACACAGCACAGCTGGTGGCAGGGCAAGAGCATTTTCGGCAAATGGCTTCACCTTCGATATGGGTCCTAGCTGGTACTGGATGCCCGATGTATTTGAACGGTTCTTTGCACAGTTTGGCAAAACACCTGCCGACTACTATCAGTTGGAAAGACTATCACCATCATACCGCGTATTCTGGGAAGATGGTATGACAGATATTCCCAGCGACTACCGGGAACTGCGTAACCTGTTTGAACAACACGAAACAGGCGCGGCTGAAAAGCTGGATGCCTTTCTGAATGAAGCAGCGTATAAATACGACGCAGCCTTCAATCATTTTATATACCAGCCGGGGTTATCCGTTACTGAGTTTATGCGTACAGATGTAATGCGCTCACTGTTGCGCATAGATATGCTGACATCGATGCACAAGCATGTGCGCCGGTATTTCAAGCACCCCAAGCTGCAGCAACTGGTAGAGTTCCCGATATTATTCCTCGGTGCATTGCCACGCAATACACCGGCATTATACAGCATGATGAACTATGCCGACATGAAGCTGGGCACTTGGTACCCTATGGGTGGCATGGTGCAGGTAGCCAATGCCATGCATCAGTTGGCAACAGAACTAGGTGTACAGTTTCAATTTAATGAAACTGTCACCGGCATTAAAGCATGGGGCCATGAAGCGGGCATTGTATCTACCGACAGGCAAGACCTGAATGCAGATAACATCATCCTTGCCTGCGATTATCACCATGCAGAAGCAGAACTATTGCCGGATGCATACAGGAACTACAGCGATGGCTATTGGGACAAACGCGAGATGGCCCCATCGTGCCTGCTGTATTATGTAGGTATCGATAGAAAAATAGAAAACCTGCAACACCACAACCTGTTTTTTGATGCGCCCTTCGATGCGCACGCTGCAGCGCTGTACACAAAGCCTCAATGGCCCGATGAGCCACTGATGTATGTATGCTGCCCATCAAAAACAGATGTTAGCGTAGCGCCCGAAGGATGTGAAAACCTCTTTATACTAATACCCATAGCGCCGGGCATGGAAGATACTGAAGCCATACGCAATCAGTATTTTGAAACAGCCATACGACGTATAGCGCAGCGTACAGGCATTGATATAAAGCCGCATATTACCTACATACGCAGCTATGCACACAACGATTTTGTAACCGATTATAATGCCTTTAAGGGTAATGCCTATGGCCTGGCCAATACACTGCGGCAAACTGCATTGCTCAAACCATCCATACGCAATAAAAAACTGCACAACCTGTATTATACCGGGCAACTGACTGTACCGGGACCGGGTGTGCCGCCCGCACTGATATCGGGAGAGATAGTAGCCAAACAGATTCTTAAAAAGAAAACACTCAAAACTGCCTGAGCTTATGATGTCCATTTTTCATAGTGTGAGCCATGCCTGCAGCAAGATAATAACGCAGCAATACAGCACGTCTTTTTCAAGTGCCATTAAGCTGTTGCATAAAGACCTGCGAGGCCCGATACATGACATCTATGGCTTTGTAAGGCTGGCAGATGAAATAGTAGATACCTTTCACGAGCACGATAAGGCAACACTGCTGGATGAATTTGAACGTGATACCTGGCTGGCGGTATCGCGTGGCATCAGCCTGAACCCGGTGCTGCATAGCTTTCAGCATGTGGTGCATACATATAACATACCTTATGAACTCATCACCGCCTTCCTGCACAGCATGAAGCTGGACCTGCACAAAACGGACTATAACACGGTGCATGAGCTGGATGAATATGTATATGGTTCGGCAGAAGTGGTGGGGCTGATGTGCCTCTGTGTTTTCTGCGAAGGGGACATGAAGAAGTATGATGAATTGCAACAAGGCGCACGGAAACTAGGCGCAGCCTTTCAAAAGATAAATTTCCTACGGGATATACAGTCGGACTACAACAACCTGAACCGTACTTATTTTCCGGAGCTGGATTTTTACCGCTTTGACATACAGAGCAAGAAGAAGATAGAACACGATATTGAAGCCGATTTTAAAGCCGCACTCACAGGGATACGTAAGCTGCCATGGAAAGCACGTTTGGGAGTTTATACCGCATACCGGTATTATTATGCATTGTTCAGGAAAATACAACGTATGCAACCGCAATCGGTGCTGGAACAGCGTGTGCGTGTACCCGATTATGAAAAAATGTTCATCGTATTTACGGCAGGTGTCAATAACAGGCTGAACCTTCTATAACTTTGCACCTATGGCGGCGAAAGAAAACCACGTGATACTGGTGAATGAACAGGATGAGTGGCTGGGCACAATGGAGAAACTGCAGGCACACCGCGCAGGTGCATTGCACCGTGCATTGTCTGTATTTATATTGAACAGCAATAACGAGATACTACTGCAACAACGGGCTTACAGCAAATACCATTCAGGTGGTTTGTGGAGCAATACCTGCTGCTCTCACCCGGCACCACGCGAAAGCACGCTGCATGCAGCACACAGACGCCTGCAGGAAGAAATGGGATTTGACTGTGACCTGGAGCCTATCTTCACCCTACGCTATAAAGCGGATGTGAACAATGAACTGATAGAGAACGAGTACGACCATATATACTTTGGCACTTACGATGGTGATGTGAAACCGAATGCCGAAGAAGCGAACGACTACAAGTTTATAGCAGCTGCTGATTTACAGCGTTGGATGCACGAAAAGCCGGAAGACTTCACGCCTTGGTTCCACCTGGCTATGCCGCGCTTTATGGAGTACGTGCAACAACACCATGCTGCCTGAGTATGAGGCATATAAAACAAAGCATAAATGCTGCCTGTTAATATTCATAACAGCCAATATCCGGCACACCGGTACGCGGCTTGTCGTCCAGGTCCCTATCCAGTCCGCTGATGTTTATACCTTTATCTCTTAGGGGGGAGTTTTCATTCAATTTGAAATCCCCACCATTTGCATCTTTGAAGGATGGATCTGTATTGATGATGCTGTTGGTATTGGTAACGTAAGATGGTATCGCTTCTTTACTCTTGATAGCACAGTTTATCAGCTTCACATCTACTGTGCTATTCCCTTTTTTATTGATAAAGCATTCATTTTCCAGAGAACCCCAGATAACGCAGTTGCGGAGTTGTGCATCTAACGGCCCCGCTACATAGTTATAATCATCAATATCCCTGTAGTTGATAAGCGCTACGGTCGGGTTATCTATATGGCTCAATTTCTTATTACCGTATGTAACAAAATTACAATTATCGAAATAATATTGTCCACCTTCAAAAGTAGCCAACCCCTGTGCACCGCAATTATGTATCAGGCAATTCTGCCCGTATATGGTACTACCAAAGCCTACTATACCATAGCCTATCGAGTTTTCAATGATGGTGCTATACATGCGCAATTGAAAATCATTATCATTCACACTATCGGGCGTAGCCCAGATGGCGGCGGCAAGCCCCAGGCCGGTAGTGCTGCCGCAGTTCCTTAATATCGCGTAGTTCAGAACACTTTTACGGCTTTTGGGCGAGAAGTACAGACCACCCCACTCACCGGGGTAACCTTCATTGCCGAAATATTTCCTGTCCAGCCTGTCGCCTTGAAATATTACACTATCTTTTTTTGTACCATTCACTATCAATGTACCATCTACATACAGGCGCGAATCGGCATGCATGTAGATGCGGCAACCTGCCGGTATCGTCAGTGTAGTATTCTCCTTTACCTGTGCGCTGTGTATAATAACATAAGGCTTATCTGTAAGCCAGGTTTGCGATGTTTCTATCAGGCTGTCTATTAAATAATAAGCATTCTGCCCGTATGCCAGCAATGGTAGCTCATAATCCTTACCGTTCATGGTAGCTATTACTTTATCTTCTACTACAAAAGGCGTGTTTATATTAGTAGGGTCTACATTTACAGTAGCAAAAATGTACATGCTATCATTAGCCGCCAGCTCTATGTTTGTAACATTATTGCCACTAATGCCATTTACGTTTAGATGAAACTGTGATTGATTACCCTGCTCCAACCTGATGGTGCTGATATTTACTTTCTGATTTTGGGGATTATACAGTTTTACCTGTGTAGTGAAACTCCCTTGTGCTGTAAACACGGTATCGAAAGTAAGGGTATCGGTAGAGTAACGCAGCTGGCCACCAGCTGTCAGCAGTTTTTCCTTCTTGCAGCCTGTACCCAGTACAGCTATCAGCATCACAAACAGGGTGGCAACTATAAAACCTTTATTACGCATCGGGCAGTTTATATACTTCTCAGTAAAGTTAGTAGTAGAATTAATAACGCAAATATGGACTAAATATTTTCTATTATGCACCTATAATGGCAATCCGGCTTTGCATTGCCGTTTTAGCGGTTTACTTTTGCTATCTACTTTTATGGCTTGTATCACTCTGCTGTCAGATTTCGGTTTGCAGGATGCCTCTGTGGCAGCTGCAAAGGGCATCCTGATGCAGCATGCAAGCCGGTTGCCTATTGTCGATGTTTCGCACCAGGTAGAGCCATATCATTTGCAACAGGCGGCCTATCTACTCAATTCAGCATACAGAAATTTTCCTGCAGGCAGCTTTCACGTAGTACTGTGCAATGTATTTTATGATGCAGCACCTAAGCTATTGCTTTGCCAGAAAGACGGGCACTATTTCCTGGCGCCCGATAATGGTGTGCTTTCGCTGGCTTTCAGCGGTGCCTACTACTCCACATGGCTATGCCCCGCATTGCCTGCCAATTATACCATGAAAGACTGGATGAAAGCAGCGGCAGATATGATAAACAAACTGGGGAATGGCCACAATGCTAAAGATATGGAGCTGGTGCCTTGTGATATGAGCAATGCACTGGTGCACTGGCAGCCGCGCCTTACAGGCAACACCGTAGAATGCCATGTGATACATATAGACAGGTATGAGAATGTGGTCATCAACATTACGCACGAGCAGTTTGAAGCTTATAGCCACGGCAGGCCATTCCGTATGCTGTTCCTGCGGGAATCTATTAGCAAAATAAGTAACCATTACAGCGATGTACCGCGCGATGAAATGCTGTGCCGTTTCAATAGCACAGGTTATCTTGAAATAGCCATCAACCAGGGCAAGGCAGCCAGCCTGCTAGGGCTGAGGCTCAGTAAAGAGCAGCACCTGATGTATAATGCCATTAAAATAATCTTTGAATGATTGTACGTATTGTAAGGATGACATTTGAGCCACAGCATGTAGAGGCTTTCCAGGCATTGTTTGAGGAGCGTAAGCACCTGATACGCCATTTTGAAGGCTGCACGCATTTAGAGCTGTGGCAGGATGCACACGATGCCAATGTATTTCTTACTTAC
This sequence comes from Azovibrio restrictus, assembly GCA_029255605.1. Classification (GTDB taxonomy): domain Bacteria; phylum Bacteroidota; class Bacteroidia; order Chitinophagales; family Chitinophagaceae; genus Polluticoccus. The sequence goes on along the minus strand of JANLJF010000016.1, from coordinate 41,838 downwards.
AGCCATTGGCAAAGCGAGCAGCATTTAGACCATTACCGGTTTTCAGAACTGTTTAAAGATACCTGGGCCAGAACAAAAGCTCTGTTTGCGGATAAGCCGCAAGCATGGAGCGTGACTCAGAAAGTAGTAGTACCCTAAAAAGAAAAAAACGGCGTTTGCCGTCTTTTTACATATTGTCTGTTATCTGTTGCTGCACTACCTGAAACTCAGCTTCAGATAGTTTCAGTTTAGGCCTTGTAAAGTTCAGGTCATCTGCTGAATGGATGGGTATAAGATGCATATGCGCATGCGGCACTTCCAGCCCTACTACACTCATGCCACATCTATTGCAGTCAAAAGCCTTTTCTATTGCCTTTGCAATAGGTTTTGCAAACAGCAACCACTCTTGCAGATAGTCATCGGCCACATCAAAGAATTTATCGGTTTCCACCTTGGGTACTATCAGCACATGGCCTTTAGCCATAGGCGCTATATCTAAAAAAGCATAGAATTTATCGTTCTCAGCTATTTTATACGATGGTATCTCGCCTTCGATGATTTTTGTGAAAATGCTTGCCATAAACTATATAGATATGTTCTCTATCTTGAATTTAAGCATACCGCTAGGTACAGATATTTCTGCTACTTCACCTATTTTTTTACCTAGCAATCCCTTACCTATGGGTGATGTGATAGATATCTTACCAGCCTTCAGGTCGGCTTCCTGCTCAGACACCAGCTGGTATTCCACTACTTTCTTAGTACCCATATTAGTCAGCTTTACCTTGCTCAATATGGATACCTTACTAATATCCAGGTCTTTTGCATCAATCACTCTTGAAGTAGCTATGGCCGACTCCAATTGTGCTATTTTAGCCTCATGGTAACCCTGTGCCTCTTTGGCTGCATCATACTCTGCATTTTCCTTTAAGTCGCCTTTTTCACGTGCCTCTGCAATTTGCCTTGCTATTTCGGCCCTGCCACTTGTTTTCAGTACTGTAAGCTCATCTCTCATTTGCTCCAGTGTCTCTTTCGTTACATAGTTTACTCCAGACATAACCACTAATTTTTATGGTTTAGAACAGTAAATAAAAATACAACGCTCCTGTGTGTGCAGAAGCGTTGCATTGAAACAAAAATAAGGATTTTTCCCTTTTAACGCATAAAACGCAGTGTGAAAACATGCACACCGGTGCTTGGGCGTTGTGTTGGGCGGAAAGAGTAATCTACAGCCAGCATTGGTCCTTTTTCGCCAATACGTGTTGCAACAGTAGCACCTGCACTAACGCCGGTGTACATAGTTGTTGGCTGGTCGCCGCCAATGCCTTTTTCATAACGGTAACCGGCACGCAACATGAACATCTCCCTGAAAGCATACTCAGCAGCAATACCCAGGTAATCGTTATTAAATGAGTTTGAAGTGAAGTTTGCCATACCTGTCAACCTGTGCTTAGGTTTCGGAGCTTCAGTAGCCTGCTCTTCACCAGTAGCCTGGGCTACACTTTTCTCATCCAGGTAGAAATCGTAAGCAATACCAAAATTAAGGTATGTAGGCAGCTCAAATTTCTCAGATGGCGTTTGCATATTCATGGTATATGACTCATTCTCAGGTGCTTCAGAGTTGATGGAGAAACCATTACCATTGAAACGCATATTGGTACCAATATTGCGCAGGGTGATACCAAAGTGGAAGTTATCACGCTTACCTGTTACGTATTGGATACCAGCCTCAAATGCTGCACCACTTGCCTTTACGTTTGATATTTGCTGAGAAACGAAGGTCGCAGCTACACCAGCCTGAATGCTGCGGGAAAACGATTTTGCATAACCCAGTGTGAAATTGAAGAACTGAGGTGTATAAGTACCCAGTGTCGTTTCAGGGTTGTTATACTCAGTTATCGGAATTTCACCAAAGGTCATAGCCATAATGTTCACACCCAAAACACCGCTATTGCCAAGTTTTTGTGCAAAACCCAGGTTATTAACAGCAACCTTAGCACTGCGCAATAGCATTGTGTGAGAAGCGGCTATTTCTGTTTTATTAGACAATGCCAAACCAGCAATGTTGGTTTTGAGGGCATCTATACCTTTAACATTGGCCGTATTCAAACCAAACACACCGGTGCTTTGGCCCCATGGATTGATCATCAATTCTGCTGCACCAGCCTGACCGCTACGGTCTTTATTACCTGCATATCCGTGAACAGATAATCCCATTGCACATATAATTAATGCGGCCTTGGTAGATATTTGTTTCATAATTCTATAATCAATTTTATTATAGGGGGACCAGCCGGGGCTGGTCCCTATTTGTTCAAAGATTAGTAAGTGATGATATCCAATGGACGCAAAGCGCCAAACCATTTCAATACTGTTTCACCTATGCCGTTTGCCTCAACATGTATCAGGTACATACCACCGGCAATCTGCAAGCCTTTCATATTCCTGATATCCCAGTCCAGATAAGATACATTCGGGTTATCTTTTTCAAGCCTGCGTATCAGGGTACCATCTACACTGTAGATATTTACCACTGCGCGCGGAGGTAAATTGATGATACGCACCCTGGAATCCAGCCTGTTGTTTTCATAACCTGAAGCACCATAATATGGATTCGGTACTATGTTGATGTTGTCCAGTATTTTTTGCCTGTCAGTATTCACCACATCCTTAACCGGGGTAGGTGCTACACCACTTGTATTGAATGTATACAAAGGCTTTTTATCATTACGTGTTACATCAGAAGCATTCAGTTTGAATGGATTCAGGTATTGGGCATACGGGCGGTCAACTCGCAGCTTGATCCTAACATCTGTAGGTACTAAACCTTCTGCCAGTGATTTATACTGGTAGCCGGGGTATAGTAATGGCAGGCCTACCCACATAAATGATTTATAAGCAGCATTTTTGGCCAAAATCGAAGGCTGCAGATAAGAATTTATAAATGAACGGCATGAATCATACCTTGAATTCATTACATAGATATAATGCTTACCACCAAATAATACCTCATTATAGTTAGACAACACCTGAGATGAAGGATTCCAGATCATATCGGCGCCGCCGAATGATTTTTGCCAGGAGTCTTCACCAAATGCAATGTTCAGACGCTCACCTGTTTCCTGGTTTATAGCATAACCTGGGAACCATGACATACCCGTATCGCCTTGAGTGGCAGAATATACCGGCCTTCCATTGCCATCATATTCCATGTTCCAGCTACTATGGCTACGCAAGTCGAATTTAGCAGTACCGTTAGCAGAAAGATCTTTAGATTCCTGCATTTCCAATACCACACAACGTGTCCATTTAGACTTGTCAGATGTCAATACCACATCTACACTGTGTACAGGGAACAGGCCTATTATTGTACCTTTTTTAGCAACACCGAAACCACATTGTCCACGATCATCATCAGCAGTTTCAGCTGCTAGTGTATAAGGTGCCCATGAGCCACGCGTAGTAGCATATTGAGGCAGCAGGTTTTCAAAACGCTGAACGGTATCATAGCCTATCCCTATCCTATCATTAAAATCACACCTTGAATAGGTATCCGTTTTTGCGCCACTCCTAATCCAGTTTGTTAACTCCCTGGATTCACCATCATTCACGCCGGCTAACCATGGCTTTGCAGGATCAGAAAAGATAATCTCAGAAAAGATATATCCGTTTGTACCGGCCTGGTCAGTACCGGGCCTGTTATATTGCTGGATGTTAACTGACAAACCATATTTTTCAATGATTTGTTCATTATAACCAACCATACCGTAGTTATTCTCCGTATAAATCACGTCTCCGTTATCTACATTCACAAGTTTCCAGGAACCGAACGAATCAATACCATTTTCAGCATTCGGCTGGTTGTTGCCCATAATATACAGCTCCCAGTTAGCAACAGGCACTTTAACCGGATCTACAACTTTTATATTAAGAGGGCCTTTGCCTGCCTGGTATGTTGGCTGTACAGACTGATGTACAAATACTGCATTTGCTCCGGTAGAATCATATGCATTCATACCAAACAGCGCTTCTTTTTCAGACTCATCAGAAAGTTGCAGGATATTATGACCATTACCGGTACCTTCTATCCTTTTGATGATGATACCATCACCATATGCAGAATTCAGTACAGTACCCATATCGCCATTGGCAGGGTTAGGCATTGCAGTCACCACTTTGATAGGTGTACCGCCTGCACCATGCGAGCTTTCAATATAGGCTATATCCTGAGTAGAATCAGCTTTCTTAGGGTCGAACTCAGCAAAGTTGTTATAAGCATATGCTACAGCAACGAAGTAGTAGCTACGGTAGTTTACAAAACGTTTTTCACTACCTGTTGCAAACTGGTCCAGTGTCAGTTGGAAGCTATGGCTCAATCCGCTATCTGCACCTACTACTTTTATAATTGGTACATATGTTGAGTCACTAACATCGGTATTCTTATCATAGTTTATGATGCGTGTGATGCCATTCTTAATATCACATTGGAATACTTCCGCAGCAAGAGTGGTGTTCAGCTCACCCTTGTCATTAAATATTTGTGCTGGTTGAACCAGGCTATTCTTAAGCTGGAATACACGATAACCTTCAAATTTATACAGTGAATCCGCAGTTTTCACATATTTAGCCGCTTTAACTGAAGATACGCGATACTTCTCAGCTGTATCCCTTCCGTAACGCTCGCGGAAGTTGTTACTTGCAGCATCATTTACCAGATAAAACACCAATTTACGGTCTAATTCCCTTACTTCCATACGAGGTGCTTCCGGACCTTCGATAGTCTGGAAGTTATTATCGAATAAACCTTGTGCCAAATCATCGGCTACACGTATTTTCTTAAAGCTTGTGTTGGGACAGCCACCTGCATCAGATACCCAAACAGCACCAATAGTAATATCATTCATCACGCCAGGCTCCAGTATAAATGGACCAGAAGAGTGTACGAAACGGCGGTCGGCAGGTGGGTTTTGGCAATAGCACTCAGACCATTCAGCCTTATCCGGATCGCCAAAGAATACAAAACGCGTAGTTGGGAAGCCAGCACCATAAGCCCTGGATACTACGGGGCCGGAGAAGTCATTACTAAACCTTTGACCGTTCCTGATAGAACCGGTCATATAATTATATATCTGCGCACCTGTATTGGGGTTACCTATTACACTATTATCGTTATTATAATAGGTAAATGACTCCATTTTCAATGTTTCATATATTGTTTTACCGGTACCATCTTTCCCTATAGGTCGCTGAGGGCCCTTAAAGAAGTCTATACCCACCATTGGCACCTTGCTACCATAGCTATTGGTAGTACCATCACCATCCGTGCTTTTACCATTATACAGAATACCTAAGCCTCTGTTGGTATCACAACCAATGTAATCATCCAGGTAATAGCCAAGGTCAGCATCTGTCCACGTTGCTATATAGGTACTGTCTAGTGTCAGGTTACTCCTGTTATACAAACGATAATTGTAAAACGTTGCATCATTCAGGAAGTCTTTAGAGGAGAATGCAAACGCACTGGCCTGCACTTCTACACCAATACCTTCCGTTTGTGATTGTTGCTTAACGTTACCTTTATCATTGAATACCCACCATATAAACTGGTCACCTTTGATATCCGGATAATCACCTTTTCGCCAGTTATACAACCCATCGTTATCCACGTCTTTGAAAGGTGCCAACTCTTTAGTTTCATCTATAAGGCCTAAATCGCTATTCGAACGGCCAACAGCATCACCATTTCCTTTTGCAGGCCATTGTACTATAGCCTCGTAAGTTGCGTTTCCTACGATACCATCCCGCTCTCCTTGAGACATCTCACGAAATTTATTCAGGTCAGACTTGTTAATCTTCCAGAAACGATCCCATTCAGCACACTCAGCATTTGCAATAGATGCGGATGCATCCAAAGGGCCGGGCCAATAGTCATTACCATCTTGCCTGTAGGTTTGGGCAGCAACTTTCAATTGCCCTTGCTGATCGTATCCACCTATCCATACAGAACCGGCAAAAAGAGAGTTCTTTTTACTTCCCTTCGGCACTTCATACCGAGCTTCTGCAGTACCTATATCCCACCACATATCGCCACCTGTCATCAGTTTGGCGCGCACGTTATTGATATCCAGGTCTATAGAAGCTTCAGCAGGCCTACAACTGGCCGCAGTTGTTTTTAACTGGCCGCCTGTTGTTTTTTTAGGTGCTGATGCAATATTAGGGCGTGCATCTGCCTGTAATGCATAGCCAGCAACGGCAAGCATTGTGAGTGCAAAACCTCTTATTTTATTGTTGCGTATCATAACTAAAAAAGTTATTCAATAATTTAAAAACTAGAAATTAAATTGTAAACCCACGTTAATCCTGCGCGGCATATTTATAAAGCCTGGATTCATCAAAGCCATGTTATAGTAGTCTACATAAGACGCAGTGTTTGACTGCAGCTGTATGTATGACTGCCCTTGCGGAGATGCCAGGTAACCATCGTCATCAGTACGGCCGGTGAAACCATTGATATTACCACCAGCAGCATTAGGCAAGATATCTCTTGTATTCAGCAGGTTTTGTATCAATACGAATGCATTAACATACAGCGCATTCTTCCTCATGTCACCTTCTTTATCCTTACGCAGTTTTATCTTGAAGTCCTTATCAATCTTCATATCCAGGTTGTAGTGCCAAGGCTGACGAGAACCATTTACACTACCTTCTATAACGGTACCTACCAGCAGCGGTTGCGCATATTTAGTATATGGCTCACCACTGCGCGTACGGAAGATGAAGTTTACACCGGCATTTTGCAGGATATGTTTACCGCCTACAATAGGGCCTTCGTTATCTGCATACCTGTAGTCAACTGTAGTAACGATAGTATGACGGGAATCGTAGTCTAACACAGATACATAACGCAGGTTGGGCAGGCCGGCTTGTATAAAGTTGGCAAGTATGCCCGAACCAATACCACCACGTACGGTTGTGCTAGAGCTGGAACCTGTACCTTCTGCAAATTGCAAGGTATAGGAGACGTTCATACGTATATTATTAACACGGCGCAGATCGTAAGCCAATGTCAACCCTTTGGTTGTAGAGAAGTCCCTATTACCTAAGCTGTAGTATGTTATTGGCCATGCATACAGGTAAGGACGCACCTGTATCATATCTTTACGCTCTTTATAGAAACCTGTGATAGTAATCGCAGATTGTTTAGTCAGCGCTTGTTTGAAACCCACTTCATAGTCAAACATTTTCTGAGGCTTCAGATCCGGGTTTGGTATGATATCCTGTGCATTTGTAGTAAGGAAATAGTAGTCTGCTGCAGTAGCATATACACCTACCATTGGCCTTTGTACCAGCACATCATAGTGCGCAAAGAACAGAGCCTGATCTGATATCGGGAATGAGAACGATACACGAGGCATTACGTTTACCTGTGGCTTATAATCCGTAAACGAGTTGTTAGGATTAAAAGTACTATCTGTAATACGCTCGTTCGGGTTCCTCAACCAAGGTTGAGGATCACGTCCATCACTATAGTTCTTCAGTACAGTAGGATCTTCTATCAGTTTACCTTTATAGTCATACCAGTCATCGCCATTACGATAACCAATAACTTTTTTGGATGCGGATGCATTATTATCTACATATACCACATAATCTTTACCAATATTACCCGGAACAACATCATTATTCAATGAATTGTTTAGTCCGCCTGCGGTCATATCAGACACTTTGAATACATCGTACAAAGAATATGGATCCTTCAGCACTTTTGTATTGGCATCGAAACGATCGATACGCAGGCCCAGATTAAAGTTGATATCCTTGAACTGGAATTTATCCAATACATAAGCCGCTATATAGCTTGGCCTGTATGCTCCCATATCACGGGTATAGTTACCATTCGCATCTTTCTTTGTAAAGAAGTCGTTGAAGTTAACCTGTCCTTTCTGCTTTTTTCCCAGGTAGTTATAGCCATAATAGTCTGTAAACTGATAACCGCTATTCAACAGCTCGTCAGCAGAGAACATGTCCAGCGAGAACATTGACGGATCGTAATTGTCAATATCTATATATTCTGTTTTACCTACGCCCAGCTTCTTCCTCAGGTTCATATCGAAAGTAGATTGGAAACCGGTATCTATCCTATTATAATAAATAGTATCGAAAGGGGATGGAGATACCAGGCCAGCTTCTACATCGGCCCTTGTATACGTTTTGCCACCCACCAGGAATTGAGGGTTAGAAAAATCCAATGATATGTGCCTGTTTGTCAGCTGGCGGCCATACTGCCAAAGGTTAGATCCACCACTCACAGCAGCATTAGCTGAAAAGCTCTTTTCAACACGCTGTTGATAATATAGGCCGAATTCAATCTGATGTCTTGTTTTACCAGGTTGCAGGTCAAAAGATGCATTCACATCTACGGCAAACTGACTTATATCGGCATATTGATAATAACCTATGCCCTGGCCAACATTTGAGAACATGGCAGCACCGTTAGGATAACCATATGTAGGCTGCGGGAAATAACCATTTATCAATGCACCCTGAGGGTAAATCTGATAAATGCTCATTGGGCTGTATCCCAGCTCATTAAAATATTGCGATGTATAATTTGCCAGAACCGGGTTCAGTTCAGAACGCTCATATCTAACGCTTTGAGATACTCGGTCAGCATACAGTTTGATACCTGAAAGTTTAGTACTATCATCTATACCCGGTGCATATATCTGTGTATAGTCCGTAAAGAACTTACCTACATATGCATATTTAAATATGTCTTGTCCGAAATCCGGATGTTCAACTTTTTGATGCTCTTTTTGATAGTCTGCCTGAACAGAGTAGAATGCATTAGATATTAATGGCTTCTTTTCGCCCGGCTGTGTTTGTGCTTTACCAAAACGTTGTGTCAGGCGTATATAACCACGGCCGGTATAGTTTTGAACTATAGGCATGGCATCCGGAGAGAAAAGAGACAAATAACGGCTATAACTATTCTCACGAGAATAGTTGAACGTACCACCCGCTACTAAACCCAGGTTTTCAGTAAGCTGAAAATCTAACCTACCGTTCAAACGGCCTTCAATAGCTTCTGCATTTACGCGCTGTTTGGTAGTTTCAAAATCATCGGCACGTAAAAATTCCGTAGCATTTTTAAATACAGGCACACCATTCTGGTTAGGAACAGATACAAGTGGCCTTTGTTGTATTTCAGCCAGCTTATCATCTTTTACTTTTACATTCTCAAAATAAGATGGCCTCCTGTCTTTATCATAATATAAGTCACCATCTATCCTGAAGCCAACAATAGGCTTTTTATTTTTAAGGCTGTCCTTTTTGCTGAATAATGGCCCAGCCAGGTTAAAGTTTACCAGGTTGTGCCCGTAACCATCTACTGATTTTTCCAACAATATGCCGGCAGCTAACTGGTCAGATATACCTTTTGTAGTAATGTTTACTACACCACCTAAGGCATCACCATATTTTGCGGAAAGACCGGAGCTCATTACTTCTACCTGGTCAATGGCATTCTGAGCCAGGTTTGTACCCCTGCTGCCGTATACACGTATACCATCAATGATGTATGCAGTACCTTCACTACGCGCACCACCTAAGCTCAATGCACCACCTTCTGTAGCTTGGTATACGCCTGGATTGGTTGATACTACTGAAGCTGTGTTACGCGTAGGCATGTTCTCGATCTCTTCTGAAGTAATGATCTTCTTTTCTTCAAACGGATCGATCAGCGGAACCTTATATGCTACTACCTGTACTTCATCCAGTTCTTTCTGGTTCAGTTCCAGGTCTGCATTCAGGGCAGTAGTCTTGTCCGGGCTAACGATAACATCTTTTGTCAGCTTGGTTTTGTAAGACGCATAAGAGATCTTAACGTCGTAACGACCGGGGTTCAGCGGTTTGATAAGGTAGTTACCATCCTCGTCTGTCGCTGTACCGCCTTTAGGCAAGCCACCCTGGCTTACCTCTACTATAGCACCAAGAATGGGCTGCTTTCTTTCATCCAGTACCTTACCGGTAATGGCACCAGACTGTGCCATGGCCGTGCCTGCAACGCCTAAAAACAGCAAAAGGAATAAATAACGTAGTGAACGTGTCATATCCTGCATTAATAAATTATTAACCAAATGAACGGTAAAGATAAAAACTTCTGTTAAAAGTACTACGGGAGGTAATAATTTTTGTCAGATTAATGTTTGTTTTCCTTATATTATCGTACTTACGCATACAACTTACCCATGTATGACAATTTTGCTTAGCAAAGATTTACTCATTTTATATATGGCCTCATAGCTGTAACCCGCTATATGTGGCGTCAATACTACTTCCGGGCGGTTGGCAATACTATCAAGCAATGCCCTCATTTCTTCACTCATCTTGCTTAATGGTTCTTCTTCCCATACATCAATGCAGGCACCACGTATCTTTTTTTTCTGCAATCCATCCCACAAAGCGTATGTATCTATTACAATTCCACGTGATGTGTTTACAATAACGAAAGGTTTGCGCATTTTTTCAATAAATGCAGCATCCATATAATGGTAGGTATCTTCCTGCAGCGGCACATGAAAACTAATAATATCTGCATCCTGCCATATGTCTTCCAGCGATGCCTTTGATACATATTTTGGATAGTCTTCCTGGTTGTATTTATCATACACCATTATCTGCACATCAAAGCCCATCAGCTTTTTGGCAAATGCACGCCCTGTATGTCCAAAGCCTATAATGCCTATCGATTTGCCATCCAGCTCCACCCCCCTGTTCTCATCGCGCAGCCACAAGCCTTGCTTTACTTCATTACTACTTTTTATAATGCGCTTATTAAGGCTTAGCAGCATACCCAGTGCATGTTCGGCCACGGCATTGGCATTCCCCTCCGGGCTGCTGAAACAGTTGATACCTTTCGCCTGCGCGTATTGCACATCTATCACTTCCATACCACTGCCCATGCGGCCTATCCATTCCAGCACGGGGGCATTGTCTATCAGTTCGCGGTTCAGTTGCAGGCGGGTAGATGTTATGACACCGGAGCAGTCACGTATCCTATCAAAAGCCTGCTGCTGGGTTATCTGCTCTTGCACCATACACTCATATCCGTTGGCTGTTAGCCAATCGGTAAGTATGCGGTGTACAGGTGCGGCAATGAGTACTTTCCTGTGTTGGCTCATGGCTGGAATTGCTTGTGTAGTGATACAAAATCGGCAACAGATAGCTGCTCGGCTCTTTTATCAAATATCTTATCGGTAAGCGCTTCGGGTGGCAAGGTGCCTTTCAATGCATTGCGCAGCGTTTTGCGTCGCTGGTTGAAGGCAGCCTTCACCAGGTTGATGAATTTTCGTTTATTATCTATCTGGTACGGGTTTCGGGTGTTCTTCAGCCTGATGACACCGCTCTTCACCTTCGGCGGTGGTGTAAAACAGTTTTCATGCACATCAAAGAGGTATTCCACATCAAAGAAAGCCTGCATCAGCACGCTGAGTATGCCATAGGTCTTCGAGCCTTCTTTGCAGGCCACGCGCTGCGCCACCTCTTTCTGAAACATGCCGATCACTTCATCTACCTGCGGCTCCCAGTCCAGCACTTTAAAGAGGATGGGCGATGAAATATTATATGGGAAATTACCAATGATGCTGAACTGCCCTTCAAATGGCACATCGGCTTTCAGTATATCTCTTTCTATGATCTTGTCTTGCAATACTGGGTAGGTCTTTTTCAGGTACTCCACCTTCTCGGTATCTATCTCTATGGCTTTGTAGTCCACACCCGGCAGCTCTATCAGGTACTTGGTGATGGCACCGCCACCGGGGCCTATTTCCAGCAGTTGTGTGCCTTCGGTATGCGTTAACTGCGATACGATTTTGCGGCACATATTCTCATCGTGCAGAAAGTGCTGGCCAAGGCTTTTCTTTAAAGTGTATGGTTGCGACAAAATGTTATTATTGAAAATAATCTTTATACATCCTCTATGCGAATGCCAAAGTTAGTTTTAAACTTATCAAACTATCGTGCTTAAGTATAACTTTGCACCTTAATTTGACAATACAGCCAATGGAATTCAAGATAGTTCAGAAAAACACAGGAAAAAATAACCTGTATATCATAGATGATGCAAAGGCCTTGCAGCAGATAAAATCACTCAATGCAGCCGAACTGAAATACGCCGAGGAAGCTATTAAAAAGGAGGATGTGCAAATAACCATCAACCAGTATGGCCATTTTGTATTCATCTATTTGCTGAAACCAAAGGCTACCGAGTGGATAGCTGCGGAAACCTGCCGTAAAGCGGGCGCCCAGTGGCAGGCTATCTTCCAGAAGCATAAACTGGCTGATATTACCATCACCAACCTGAGCGCTACCGCCAATGCCGCTTATGTAATGGCAGAAGGCATATCGCTGGCCGGCTACCAGTTTACAAAGTATCGCAGCGATGCTAAAAAGATAACCTACACACTTGATAGCATATCGTTCGACAAGCAATCGATAACCGTAAAAGAACTGAACCAACTCACCTACATTAACGAGGCTATATACCGTGCACGCACACTGGTAAATGAGCCGGTGAATTACCTTAGCGCAACACAGCTATCTAAAGAGATAACACAACTGGGCAAAGAAGCGGGTTTTAAAGTAACAGTGCTGAACAAGGCACAGATAGTGAAGGAAAAGATGGGTGGTATACTGGCCGTAAACCGCGGTAGCATTCAGCCCCCTACTTTCACTATCATGGAATACAAGCCTGTAAAGGCCATCAATAAAAAGCCCATCGTGCTGGTGGGTAAAGGCATTGTGTACGATACAGGCGGCCTGAGCTTGAAGCCTACGGCAGCATCTATGGACCGTATGAAGAGCGACATGAGTGGCGCTGCACTGGTAAGTGGCGCTATGTATGCCATTGCCAAAATGAAACTGCCACTGCACATCATAGCACTGGTACCTGCTACCGATAACCGTCCCGGCGAAGATGCCTATACACCGGGCGATGTGATAACCATGTACAGCGGTGCTTCTGTAGAAGTGCTGAATACCGATGCAGAAGGCCGACTGGTGCTGGCCGACGCGCTGCATTGGGCCAAACGTTATAAACCGGAACTGGTGGTAGACTTTGCTACGCTGACAGGTGCCGCTTCAGTAGCGGTAGGCGAGCATGGTATTGTGTGTATGGGTACTGCGGGCGATACTACAAAACAGGCACTACGCGATAGCGGTAACCGCCAGTACGAACGCCTGGTAGAATACCCGCTGTGGGAAGAATATGGCGACCTGATAAAATCTGAAATAGCTGACCTAAAAAATGTAGGCGGGCCATCGGGTGGTGCTATCACGGCAGGTAAGTTCCTCGAATACTTTACAGATTATCCGTGGATGCACTTTGATATAGCAGGCGTGTCATTTGCTACTTCTAAGCGTCATTATATGCCGGCAGGCGGCACCGCATATGGCATGCGCATGCTGCTCGATTTCCTGATGCACTACGGTAAAGCATAATTTTTTTAAGACAACAGAACATTGCCCATGCAATCTCATACAGAAAAACCAATTATAGGCATTACTACCGGCGACCTGAATGGCATTGGCCCGGAGGTTATCATCAAAACACTGGCTGATAACCGCATACTGGATTTGTGCACGCCTGTAGTATTTGCATCTAATAAGGTTATCAACTTTTACAGGAAAAGTGCCAATACCGAACACCCGTTCAACTTTACCAGCACGAAAGACCTGACCAAGCTGAACCCTAAACAGGTAAACATCTTCAATTGCTGGGAAGAAGAAGTACCCCTGCAACCGGGCGTACTTACAGAGCTGAGTGGTAAATATGCAGTGCGCTCTTTACAGGTGGCTGCGCAATGCCTGAAGGATGGGGAACTGGATGCCATTGTTACCGCACCGATACATAAAAACAATACGCAGTCTGCCGATTTTCCATATACTGGCCATACACCTTTCCTGAAAGACAAGTTTGGTGTAAAGGATGTGGTGATGATGTTGTATACCGACAACCTGCGGGTAGCACTGGTTACAGAGCATATACCCGTAGCTAAGGTGGCCGATACTATTACCAAAGAACTGATACTAACCAAGCTTGGCATTTTAAAAGAAAGCCTTATTAAAGACTTTGGCATAGATAAGCCCAAAATAGCCGTACTAGGACTGAACCCGCATGCAGGCGATGGTGGCCAGATAGGCAATGAAGATGAAGCAATAATAAAGCCTGCTATTGAAACCCTGCAGCAACAGGGGCATTTAGTATATGGCCCCTACAGTGCCGATGCGTTCTTTGCACGCAGTAGCTTTCTGCAGTTCGATGCAGTGTTGGCCATGTACCACGACCAGGGGCTGATACCTTTTAAGACCATAGCACATGGCGAGGGCGTGAACTACACGGCAGGCTTGCCCGCCATCCGCACATCGCCCGACCATGGTACGGCCTTCGATATAGCAGGCCAGAATATTGCCGACCCTTCCTCCTTCCGCGAGGCCCTGTTCCAGGCTATAGACCTGCTGCGCCAGCGCCGGGAATATGCCGCCAACACCGCCAACCCCATAAGGAGGGGAAGGATAGAAAAAGAAAAAGCCAACAGCACATCAGAAAAGATGGAATAAACGAAAACACTTAAAAAGCCTGCCAATCGGCGGGCTTTTTTATTGGTATTATGGCAGGGTTTTTTATCCTGTAAGGCGTATCAAAAAACCCCGGTATGAAACGCGATGGAAACATGGAAAGCCTGTGGCAGCATGGCATGGAGCAATATCAACCTGTCAACCAATGGAATAGAGATGAAATATATGATGTACTGATAGTAGGGGGAGGTATTACCGGCCTTACCACAGCTTTGCTATTGCAGCAATCCGGAAAGAAATGCATAGTGGCCGAAGCTCATAATATAGGCTTCGGCACCACAGGGGGTACCACCGCACACCTCAATACCACCCTCGATAGTTCTTACGATCAGATAGGAAAGAACTTCAGCAAAGAAGCAGCACAACACATAGCTATTGGCCTGAAAGAAACACTGGTGATGATAGAAAAACTCATTGAGCAGTATAACATCGACTGTAGTTTTTCTTACCAACCGGCCTACCTGATAGCGGAGACCATACAGGAACAGCAAATGCTGGAAACTATGGTAGAAGCGACCAACAGGGCTGGTGTTCAGGCTACTTTTGTGCCTCATGCACCTACGCCTCTGCCTTATCGCAAAGCCTGTATGATAGAACAACAGGCACAGTTTCATGCTACAAAATACATCTACGGCCTTGCCAAAGCCTATGAACAGGAAGGTGGCGTATTGCTGCAATACTGTATGGTGAACAGCACTACGCACGATGAATATTTTACGGCCGATACATCGCTGGGTGAAATAAAGGCACGCAAGCTGGTATATGCCACGCACATACCACCGGGTGTCAACCTACTGCATTTCAGGTGTGCACCTTATCGCAGTTATGCTGCAGCTTTCACGCTGCGCTCAGGCGAATACCCCGAAGGGCTTATATACGACCTGAAAGATCCTTATCACTATTTTCGCACACAGGAAGTAGATGGTAAAAAATACCTTATCGCCGGTGGTTGCGACCATAAAACAGGCGATGATGTCAACACACAGGAACGCTTCCGCGAACTGGAGGCCTACCTGCATAATCTTTACGATATAGATTCCATAGATTATAAATGGTCTTCCCAATATTTCAATAGCGCAGATGGCCTGCCATATATCGGCCTGCTGCCCGGCCATACAGATACATATACCGCTACAGGGTATTCCGGAAATGGTATGATACTCGGTTCGCTGGCAGGCATCATCCTCTGCGACCTGCTGATGGAACAACCTAATATGTACGCCGACCTGTTATCGCCATCGCGCATCAAACCTATTGCAGGCTTTAAAGAATTTGTGAAAGAGAATGCAGATGTCATCAGCAAATTCATAGGCATGCGCTTTAGCTACGAAAAGGTTAGCCAGCTGGCTGAATTGGCTCCGGGTGATGCGGTACTTGCCAAATGGGAAGACAAGAAAGTAGCCCTGTACAAGGACGATAGTGGCAAAATACATGCGCTGGACCCTGTATGCCCCCATGCCGGCTGCCTGGTAGCGTGGAATATGGCAGAGAAAAGCTGGGATTGCCCTTGTCATGGGTCCCGCTTCAGTTGCAATGGTGCGCTATTGACAGGGCCTGCAAGAAAAGGCCTCACATCGATGCTGTGGGAAGATATGGAAAGGGATTGATAGCATTGATAAACGATAACCCCAAACCATTAACTTTGAGGTTTTTCTGATAGACGCATGTTGCACTTCGAACGATTTACGCTGGATAATGGATTACGTGTATTGGTACACAAAGACGACACTACCCCTATGGTAGCTGTAAATGTGCTGTATGATGTAGGCGCAAGGGATGAAAGCCCCGAACGCACCGGCTTTGCCCACCTGTTTGAACATTTGATGTTTGGTGGCTCTGAAAATATTCCCGAATATGATGAACCCCTGCAGATGGCAGGCGGTGAGAATAATGCGTACACTACTAACGACATAACCAACTATTACATACAATTGCCACTGGCCAATATCGAAACGGCATTCTGGCTAGAAAGCGACCGTATGAATGCGCTGGCCTTCAGTGAAAAAAGCCTGGATGTGCAGCGCAAAGTAGTATGCGAAGAGTTCAAAGAGCATTACATCAACAAACCCTATGGCGATACCTGGGAACACCTGCGCGCCTTGGCCTATACTACGCACCCCTATCGCTGGATGACGATAGGTAAGGAACTAAAACATATTGAGGAAGCGCAACTGGATGATGTAAAGGCTTTCTTTTACAAACACTACCGGCCCGTTAATGCCGTACTGTGTATAGCCGGCAATGTAACGACCGAACAAGTAAAGCAACTGGCCGAAAAATGGTTTGGTGGCATACCTGCAGGCGAAAAGTATAACCGTTCTTTACCGGCAGAACCGAAGCAAACACAAGCCAGGATGAAAGTGCAGGAGGCAGATGTGCCGCTGGATGCCCTGTACAAAGCATGGCATATGGAAGGCCGCATGTCGCCCGGATACTATGCCGCCGACCTGATAACCGAGATAATGGGTAATGGTTTTTCATCGCGCTTGTATCAAAGGTTGGTGAAAGAGCAACAACTGTTCAGCAATATCAGTTGCTACCACACCGGCAGCACCGACCCCGGGCTGCTGGTAATAGAAGGCAAAATAGTGGAGGGCAATACACTGGAACAAGCCAATGCCGCTGTAGATGCTGAAATAGCTAAGCTGGTAAGCGGCGGCGTAACAGAAGAGGAACTGGCAAAAGCAAAGAACAAGATAGAGGCCATGATCACTTTCGAAGATATGACCCTGTTATCGCGCGCCAACAACCTGGCATTTTATGAGTTGCTGGGCGATGCCGCCCTCATCAATACCGAATGGGATAAATACAACGCCGTTACCGCAGCCTTCCTGCAGGAAACAGCAGCTACGGTTTTTGCTCCGGAAAATGCCAATACACTGTTCTACAAGAAAAAATCTTAATCATATTTCCCCATCTTAAGCAATGCTTTTCGAAGGAAAATTTACAGAAGGCCAGCAGGCATTCAATAACAGGATAACACAACTTTTCGGCATCCGGTACCCCATCATACAAGCGGGTATGATATGGGCATCGGGCTGGCGGCTGGCAGCAGCCGTGAGCAATGCAGGCGGACTCGGCATCATAGGCGCAGGTAGCATGTACCCCGATGTATTGCGCGAGCATATACAAAAATGCAAGCAGGCTACAGACAAGCCATTTGCGGTAAACCTGCCGTTGCTATACCCCGATATCGACAAGCACATTGCCATCATACTGGAAGAAAAAGTACCCATCGTTTTCACATCGGCCGGCAACCCTAAAACGTGGACGGGCAAGCTAAAAGAAAACGGCATTACGGTAGTGCATGTGGTATCCAGTGCCAAATTTGCTCGCAAATGCGAGGAGGCCGGTGTAGATGCCGTAGTGGCCGAAGGCTTTGAAGCCGGTGGGCACAATGGCCGGGAAGAAACAACCACGCTTTGCCTTATCCCTGCCGTTCGCGAAGCCATCAGCATACCGCTGATAGCAGCAGGTGGCATCGGCAGTGGCCGAACTATGTATAGCATAATGGCCTTGGGCGCTGAAGCCGTACAGGTAGGCAGCCGTTTTGTATGCACGCCCGAGGCATCGAGCCATATGGCATTTAAGGAAGCGATAGTAGCCGCCGGCGAGGGAGATACCGTGCTGACCCTGAAAGAACTGACACCCGTACGCCTTATTAAAAATGACTTTTACAAAAAAGTAATAGCCGCAGAAGAAGCTGGGGCTGATAAAACCGCGCTGGAACTGCTGCTGGGGCGCGGCAGGGCAAAGAAAGGCATGTTTGAAGGAGACCTGCAGGAAGGTGAACTGGAAATAGGCCAGGTAAGCAGTATAATAAAGGATATAAAACCCGCAGCCGAAATTGTACAGGAAATGTGGGCCGACTTTAAGAAAACGGCGCAAAATCCTTTCTTATATTAAGAAATAACATTACTTTCATGTACCTAAAAATTAGTCCCGATATGCAAAAACTATACTTAGCATTTCTTTTGATATTGTGTGGAACGGTTGCAAATGCCCAGATAAATGGCCCCGACACGGTGTGCCTGGGTACGCCTGTTAACTTTACCACTTCATATAATGCCAAGACTTATGCCTGGGCACCGGATACCATCTATACCAGCACTATGGGTATGAGTGCTACAAAAGTGTTGCAGAAAGGCGACCTGGAGCAGCCACGTGGTATGGTCATTAAGCCGGAAGCAGGTAACTATTATGGCTTTGTGGTAGAAAATGATGGCGAATTGATACGCATGGATTTCGGTTCAAACCCTACTTCTACACCTTCTACTACTAACCTGGGCGACTTGGGCGGCGTACTGGGCGATAGCTGCATAGGCCTGGATATAGCGCAGGACGGCGGTAGCTGGTATGGCTTCATTACCCGCAATAAAAGGTTGATACGCCTGAACTTTGGCAGCTCACTGACCAATACACCAACGGCTACAGTAGTAACCTCTCCCCTGGCTTATGGCTACCAGATAACACTGGTGAAATTCAACAGTGAATGGCTGGGCTTCGTAGCAAACAGGTTTGGGTTTGGTGGCAACAATATTGCCCGGCTCGACTTTGGTAACTCACTTACCAACGTGCCTACTATGACCACTATCAGCACTTTCGGTGCAGTAAATGCCCCGGTAAATTTTTCGCTGTTTAATGATAATGGTGCATGGTATATGCTGGTTGTAAACCTTGGAAATGGTAACCTTACACGTTTCAGCTTCAGCACAAACCTGAAAAACAACAGCCCTGCAGCTATATCATTGGGCAACCCTAATAACAGGCTGTTCAACCCGCGCGCTATCAGCATCATAGCCGATGAAAATGACCTGTATGCTTTGATAACTAATGAAAGCAGCAGGGTAACCAAAGTATCATTCAAAAATGGTATTACCAATACACCAACGGCTACCGACCTTGGCAAATTCAGCATTGACGGCAGCAAAATAGCATTTACTTCTACTTTATGGCATAACAACCAACTGTACATGTTTGGTTCCAGCTATGGAGATACCTGCATCTACAGGTACAACAACATATACTCACTGCCTGCCAATTCGCAGACAGCACTGGCCAATAACGGTTTCTCTCAAACCATGAATAAAAAAGGCCTGCAAACCGTTACACTGCATTGCGACCAGGGTTTAACATCAGGCCCAAGGTCTTTCAGCAAAGAAGTATTTGTGGTAGATGCCGTGCGCATAGCTATTAAACAATGGGGCGACACACTCTATGCATCCGGCACGCCTTGCGATAAATATGTATGGCGCTTCAACAACGTAGAAATACCTGGTGCTGAAGACGATACTTTGATACCAACACAAGAAGGTATTTACAGCGTAACGGGTTCTATTTCTACTTGCTCAGATATTTCTACTTTCCAGTATTTCAGTGTGGGCGTAAATGGTGTTGCCAATACGCAATCGCTTGATGTTTTCCCTAACCCATCTACCGGTTTGGTAAACATTAAAGTTAATGGCATCAAAACAGCTAACGCTAATATCAAATGCTACAACATGCTGGGCACATTAGTAGCAGTTAAAGAAGCTACTGCGGTAAATGGCACTGTAAATACAACACTCGATATGTCGGCCCTGCCTAAGGGCACCTACCACATATCACTGCAAACTGCCGATGGCAGCCGCGTTGCAAAACAGGTAGTATTACAATAACACAACATTATGCTTTAATAAAAAGCCCCGCAAATGCGGGGCTTTTTTTATATCCTTACTTGCTGAATACTAGTCCAGCAAGTAACTGTCGTTATCCGATATCAGGTTCAGGTTTATCTGGTCCATGCCCGATATACCTTCTATGGAGCCTTTGATATTAGCTGCATTCAGCAATGCTTTCTCCAGTTGTTTCTCACGCGCCTTCCATAGCTTTTCCATCTGCTCACGCTCTTTCACTATCGACATGCGCATAGACAGGAAGCCCTCACGTATCGCACTCCATTGTTCCGAAAATTCGCTGCTGGTAAGGTAGTTGTATAGCAGCGTCATCTTATCGCCCTTATTCTCCTGGCTTTTCGATGCATTATATACACGTATGATAAGGTCGCGCAGCACCGTGGTCAGCGCGCGCACTTCGCTGAAGGTGCACACCCACACACCGTCCTTCTCCCCGAAGCAATCCATATCTTTCGGCATGGCCTGCGTCACCAGCACGGCAACATCAGCACCCTGGCTGCGCATATCGGCTTTCAGCTTTTCTATCCAGTCGCCGCCAAAGTTGGTGGTGCGTTTACTTTCATAAATGATCTTTCCACATTCCTGCCCAAAGCTGTTGCGCACCGTTTGTATACAGTCGGCACCACGCACCCCTTTCCCCACTTCGTTCACCATATCAAACGGAAAGGAACCACGCAGCATATCTTCCAGTATCAGTTCCTGCACCTCACCCTGTAGCTGCATAGAGCCTTGCTCCTGCTTACGGCGCATTTCGTCGGTCAGCTTTTTCTGGTCTTCCAGTTGCTTTTCCAGTTCTTTCAGTTTTAGCTGGTGCTCATGGTCTTTCAGCTTATTACGCTCATCTTCTTCCCTGCGTATGGTTTCGGTAAGGCGCACTCGTTCGTCCAGCAACATCTGCTGCAGCTTCAGGTCCAGCTCTTTTTCCTTGCTGATGATCTCCTGTTCTTTCTTTATAAATTCCAGTTCTTTTTCGCGGGCGGCTTTCAGCTTATATTCATTCTCCGCATTCGATTGCTGCAGTAGTTTCATCTGCACTTCAAAATCGCCCGCCACCTGCTTGCGGATGTGTTGCTCCATCTGCGCAACCTGCTCAGCCTCTTTCCGCTTAAACTCGTCTTCCTTTTTACGCTGCCACTCCACCATCTGCGAGCGTAGTTTTTTTTCTACCTCGTCGCGTATGGCATCGTTCGGCTCAAACTCGTGCGCGCAGTTAGGACATATTATCGTTGTATTCATACTTTATCTCTGCCTTGGAAAATACGAAGTTCGGATTTATGTAGCATCGGTTCGCTTTATTATTTTTATGTACTTTTCAGTCCCCATGCGCTTGAAATATATTGCTTTTTTATGTTTCATTTTGAATGCATTGCCTATGTACGGGCAGCTAAATGATGCTGCCCAGAAAAGCTATGAAAAGGCTATGAGCTTCATGCTGAAAAAAGACAAGGCAAAAGCTATAGCGCACATGACCGATGCTATACGGCAGGATAAAACCTTTGCCGAGGCCTACAGTGCACTGGGCGAATGGTATTTCCGCGATCATAAATATGCACTGGCCGTGCAGGTATTTAAAGATGCATCCAACAATTGCCGGAACGGGGCTAAGTTATTTGCATTGCCATTGGCCAAAAGCTATTTATCAAATTATGAACCCAATGTAGCCCTGCAGATCATCAATAGCTTTGGCACTGTAAAGGAGCGTAACAGTTGGGCATTGCTGCGCGAACAGGCCTATTTCATGCGGCAGGCACTGGCGCAACCGCTGCCCGATACGCCACGCAATATGGGCATCCGCATCAATACCCCGGAACCTGAAATGCACCCATGCCTTACGGCAGATACGCTCAATCTTTTCTTCACCCGCCGGCTGAATGGGATTGATGATGATTTCTATACATCGCACGTAGATAGCTGTGGCGGATGGTTTACCGCCCGCAATATGGGGTCTCCGCCTAATACACTGCACCACGAATCGGCACAAACCATTTCGGGCGATGGCCATTACCTGTTCTTCATGCGTTGCGATAACCGCAGCGAAAATGGCTGGGACCAGGGTGGCTGCGATTTGTATATGGCCTACACCGCCGATAGCATCTGGAGCCAGCCGGAAACTTTTGGTGCTACCATCAATACACCGGCCTATGAAGGCATGCCCTGCCTATCGCCCGATAATAGGGAACTGTATTATGTAAGCAACCGCGAAGGTGGCTTTGGGGGAATGGACATCTGGATGTCGAAGTTTGAGAATGGCCTGTGGCAGGCGCCACGCAACCTGGGGTCGGAGGTGAATACGCCGGGCGATGAAACGGCACCGTTCATCCATATAGATAACAATACACTTTACTTTGCCAGCAATGGCCACCCCGGCATGGGTGGTATCGACTTGTACTACAGTCGACGTATCAATGACACTACATGGGGCAGCCCCCAGAATATGGGCTACCCTATTAATACTGCTGCTGATGAGAACAGCATATGCGTAACCATAGATGGCCAGCGTGCTTACCTGGCATCCGACAGGGATAGTGCCGGGGGCAATTTTGATATCTATGAAACCCGCCTGCCGCGCCAGTTACAGCCCGTACCGGTGGCTATCATCAAGGGCTATTCTGTAGATAGCATCAGCCGCGAAAGACTAACATATACCAGCATTTATATTAATGACCCTAAGACCAATACCCCCGCATATCATTATGTATCCAACAGGGGTGATGGCAGCTATATGATAACACTGCCTGCGGGTTACAACTATACTTATGCTGCCGACCGCATCGGCTATAGTGAAATAACCGGCAACATAGACCTTACAGGCAAAGAGAATATTGAGAAGCTGAGCTACGACATAGCACTATTGCCGCAGGGCTACCAGAAACCCATATATGATACATTAATAGGTACCATTCATTTCCCTATCAATAGCAAAAACCTGGACGATTCTGCAAAAGCAGCGATACAAAACATCCTGTCGCCCTGGCTCGACCAGAAGGATATTATAGTGATGGTAAATGGCTACACCGATAACTCAGGCAACCCGATGCTGAATGAAGAGCTGTCGTACCTGCGCGCCGGCCTTGTAGGCAGCGAAATAAGCACACTGGGTATAGACCCTGTAATGATAGAAGCACGTGGCTGGGGAGAAGCCAACCCCGTGGCCCCCAATGAAACGGATGAAGACCGCAACCTCAACCGCAGGGTAGAGATCATCATAAGGCGCTGAGTACATATACCGCTTTATTAGCATAGATTATACTGCGCCAGCTTCACTGTTTTTTTCTACTTTTACCCTGCAATAAACTGAATTATCAAATATATGGCTCATCAATTGTTACAAGGAAAGAAAGGCATCATCTTCGGCGCGCTCGACGAGCGTTCTATAGCATGGAAAACAGCCCTGCGTGCTGTTGAGGAAGGCGCTGAAATCGTGCTGACCAATGCCCCCATCGCTATGCGTATGGGAAAGATAAATGAACTGGCAAAACTTTGTAATAATGCCCCTGTGATACCTGCCGATGCCACATCTGTAACCGACCTGGAAAACCTACTGCAAAAAAGCATGGAACATTTTGGTGGTAAGGTAGATTTCATCCTGCACTCTATTGGCATGTCACCCAATGTGCGCAAGGCGATACCTTATACAGATACCAATTATGATAACTTCCTGAAAACACTGGATATATCTGCACTCTCCCTGCACAAAGTGCTGCAAAGCGCTATGAAGCTGGATGCTATAAAAGAATGGGGCTCTGTAGTAGCCCTTACCTACATAGCGGCGCAGCGCACCTTCCCCGGCTACAACGATATGGCCGAGGCTAAAGCCCTGATGGAAAGTATAGCACGCAGCTTTGGCTACCACTACGGCTTTGCTAAAAAGGTACGTGTCAATACCATTTCACAATCGCCTACCATCACTACGGCCGGTTCGGGCGTATCAGGCTTCGATGCTTTCTTTACTTATGCCGATAAAATGTCTCCATTGGGCAATGCTACCGGTGAGCAATGTGCAGACTACTGCCTGAGCCTCTTCAGCGATTATACAAAGATGGTAACGATGCAGAACCTCTTCCACGATGGTGGCTTCTCCAACACAGGTGTTAGCCAGGCCATCATCGAAGAAATGGAAAAAGCAGCGAAGGCCTAATTACAACACTAAAAACAGCAATAAATCTTTTCATGAATCGTTTTAAGCGTATGCAGTTGACTAAATGGAGTGGCTTATTGCTGTTAAGTATATTCTTCTACCAATCGCAGGCGCAGGTAATAGGTGGCAATTATGCCATGGAATACCTGCGCCTGCCTAATTCTCCGCACATATCGGCACTCGGCGGCATGCATGTAGCCAGTTCCGACCAGGATATATCTTTTGCAGGACAAAACCCTGCCTTGATGCGCCCTACCCTGCACAACCAGTTGGGGCTCAACTATAATATTTACTACTCAGGCGTAGGCATTGCCAACCTGCTGTATGGCTATCACCTGCCAAAGATCAATACGTCCTTTGCCCTTGGTGTGCAGTACATCAACTACGGCAAGTTTACACAAACAGATAATATAGGGAATGAATATGGCGAGTTTCGTGCTACGGACTATGCCATATCACTTACCGCATCGCGCCAGTACCTCGAAAAATGGCGCTATGGTGCTACGCTGAAGTATGCAGGTTCAAAGCTGTATGATAAATCGGCAATGGGTGTAATGGCCGATGTAGGTGTTAGCTATTACGATACGGTCAGCCTGTGGCATATAGGCATCGTAGCGAAGAATATCGGCTACATGGTGAAGAAGTACAATCCTTCCAACCCCGCAGAGCCACTGCCTTTCGATGTGCAGATAGGTATCTCCAAACAGTTCAAACACCTGCCGTTGCGTTTGTTCACTACCATTCATCACCTGTACGAGTGGGATGTGCGCTACGATAATCCTGCCGATGCGGAAGTCAACCTTTTCGGCGGACAGGATAGTAGTACCAAAAAGAAATCTCATTTTACCGATAAGCTGTTTCGCCACTTCATATTTGGTGCAGAAATCACGCTTGCAAAGCGCCTTACCATTACCGGTGCTTACAATCACCTGCGCCGTAGCGAAATGGCTATAAAAGACAAATCGGGGCTTGCCGGTTTCTCATTCGGTGCGGGTTTATACCTCAATAAATTCCAGGTGCATTATGCACGCTCTTATTACCACCTTGCAGGTGCTTACAATGAAATAGGCATCAATATGCAGCTGAATAAACTATTCGGCATTGGCAAATTTGGCGATAAAGTGAACTGGAGCGATACCTACCAGGGCTGGTAATATTCTTTCGATAGTTAACCAATGATGTTGTTGTGAAACTGCTTGGACACTTCTTCGTTATTCTCATCCTGTCGTCGTCCATGACGATGTACTTATTTTCATATAAGCATCGACAATACAGCACAACTGAATTAATAACTAATTGGGCTTATAATAACCTTTTATGGTTATTGATATTTGGAGGAATGTATGCAGTATGTGCCGTTTTAATAACCGGCATCAAACGTTTTTTTTAAGAAGACTTGCTAAATCCAATCCTTAAAATCTTAAACATTCTCCTCTTCTTTCTTTGCTTCCCCGTGATGCGGAAAATTGAATAACAGCGAGCTAAGCACCGGCAGTATAAATATGGCGATGCTTACAAACGATGTAATGATGTCGCCCCATATTACCGGGTGTTCGCCATGGGGCAGGTGCTTGCCTTGCGATTCTAAGCACGATTGCGGCCCCTCGAGAAACAGCGCAAAGGAGGAACATGGCTGAAAGTGTGCAAACATGGAAAGTGTCAGTTTACAGCCCAGCAGCGCTATTACAATATAGGCACAGGTATCCAGGAAGGGGTATTTTTCCATCAGCCTTACAAAGCCTTGCGCCACAAAGCGCATAGCCAGGATGCCGATGAATACGCCTGCCCATATCAGCACAATGTTTTTGGTATAAGCATTGGCCGCTATTACATTATCTATAGAAAAGGCAAGGTCCATCAGTTCCACCAGTATCACCGTTGCCCAGAAAGGGCCGAAAGCCCCCAGTGTTTTGCGATAGAGCCAACTCTTATGTGCCTGTTCCAGTTCTTCTTCTATCAGTTGTTCTTCACTTTTCTTTTTACGGAAGAAGAAGTGTTTAATAGCCAGTATCAATAAATAGACACCCCCTACGGGCTTAAACCACCACACCTGTATCAGCAGGGAGGCAAACAGCAGGCAGATACCACGGAAAACATATGCACCAATAATACCATATTTCAATGCCTTCTTGCGTTGGTCCTTTGGCAAGTCCAGCACCATAGTGGCTAGTACGGCGGCATTATCTACAGAAAGCAGGCTTTCTATTAAAATCAGGTTGAGAACAACGACCAGCGATGGCCCGGGGTTGGCAATGATCTGCTCAAAGAGCTGCTCCAGATTTTCCATTAGTAAACGTAGTGCGCCAAAGTTAGCATCTTACCACTAATCACAGTGACAGGAACAACACATTATTATTTTAATAGCTTGATGTATTCGACTGCCGAGCCGTTGATGCTCACAGAAAGCACATATACACCTTTGGGCAGGTCGGCTGCAGGTATGGATAAATTATCTGCACCGGCACCGTGCCATAGTACTTTTCCTGTCATATCGGTGAGGCGGCAATAGCTGTTCAGCGGCATATGGCGTATATACCATGTATCAATAGCAGGGTTCAGCGATACGGATATATTGTTTTGTACCACGTCTTCAACACCAACAATAGTGGCATCTTTTGTAATAAATACCGAGCGGTTCAGCACATGGTTATTAGGGTCTATTTCAAAGCCGGTCATTGCATTATCCCATTCCAGTGTGTAGGTTTGGCTATTCGCATTGTTATATAGCTTAATGATTTTATCCCCCGCTGCCGACTTCAGCTTCACTTCCATCGGCATGTGGAAACAGGCTACAGATGCAGGCTTACTGGTGGTCTGAGTTATTTGCAGGTACACTTTATTACCATCCTGGTACCATTTGCCGCCATACGTAGGGTACCCCTCGCCATACACCCATTGGTTGAAGAAGGTATCAAGGTCGGTGCCATATACCTGCTCTGCTATGGTTTGCAGGTCGGCCGTCACTGCAAGGCCGCGGGCATATTGCCGCTGGTATGTTTTCAGCACACGGAAAAAGAGGCTGTCCTGTGGTGCCAGGTAGCGTAGCATATGTGCTACCGATGCGCCTTTTTTGTACGTCAATGCGCCGTCAAAAATGCGGTTCACACTCGTTGTATCATCTACGTATACACTACCGGCACCTACCATCGCCGAACCAAATACACCGGTACGGTAAGCAGTAGTAGCCGCTGCTCCGCGAAACTGTTCTACAAACAATTGTTCGCAGTAAGAAGCAAAGCCTTCGCTCATCCATATATCGCGCCAGCTGGCATAGGTTACGTTGTTGCCCCACCACTGGTGCCCCAGTTCATGCGCTATCAGGGTTACATCGTTGTAGCCCCCGGTACCCAGGGTAGTCATAGTTTGATGTTCCATACCCCCCATCAGTGGCGACATGCAGTGGCCATACTTTTCCTTATCAAAAGGATAGCGGCCAAACAATGTAGAGAAATGGTCTATTATCAACCCCGTGCTATCCAGCGCAGCTTTTGCCTGCGGTGTAAAATGCCCGGGTGTATTATATACATAGTTCTGCACCAGCATCGAGTCGTTGCTGCCATCGGTAAAGTGCATATAGTAGCTATATTCATTGTAAGGTGCTACGGCTACAGATATCAGGTAATAATCTATAGGATATACTGTCTTCCATTCATAACGCAGCCTGTTACCTGGCATCGTTGTAGTATGTGTCAGCAATCCGTTACTACCCACTTTCAGTGTGTCAGCTACCGTAACCCACATATCTACGCTGTCTATCTTATCGGTAAGCGATTGCTTGCAGGGCCACCAGTCGTCGGCAAACAGGTCATCGCTGATGGAATACATCAGCCTGAAACCATCTGCCGTAGTAACAGGATGTAAGCCACCTGTAAAGAACTGCCCATCGCCTGCATTGGCCTGCCCGTGATAAAATACCTGAGCAGTAAAACTTGTGCCATTCACCAGTGGCGCCACCAGGTTTACCTTATGCACACTACCTGTGCTAAGCACCGGCAGCAACTGCCCGTCAACCTTTACCGAGTCAACCGTCAGCAGGTCATTCAGTTCAAAGGCATATATGCCCATGGCAGGCACCACTACTTTCGCTGTTGTGGTCACATTCCCATTTACTTCGGTAGATGTATTGGTGAGGGCAATATCAAACTTCACATGCTTTATGTCATAGTCATTCTCTTCGGGTGCAGCTACCGTTGTTTTTGCACCTGTGCCTTGCTGTTGCCTGCGGTCGGCACATAGCTGGCTTGCATTGCCACCCTTGGCCATAGCGGTTTGCGCCAGCAGGCAACACAATACTATAGGTAAACATCTCATCATACAGCAGTTATATTTTTATCAGTTTAACGGTAGCTATCTTCTTTTCGTTTTGCATTATAGTGAGTATATACATACCCTTGTGCAGGTAGTTGGCATCTATCACACTGCTCTTTGCTGCACCATTGTTATATCGCTGCACCAGCCTCCCAGCCAGGTCTGTCAATCTCATTTCACAACCTTCTGGCAACCCTGCCACATACCAATAGTCCTGCGAGGGATTGGGAAACACTATAATGTTGTTTGAAGTTAATTCATTTAACCCTAATTGCGGGTCGCGCCTGTTTATGTTTTCACCGTTCAGTATCCAATTGTCAGGGTCTATCTGCACTTGGGTTATCATTTTGTTCCAGGTCAGCTTTACCATTTGCTCATGGCTGTTGTTGTGAAGGATGATGGTGGTATCGCCCTGCGGCCCCATCAGCTTTATCTGCACCGGCATATCATACGCCGCTACCGATTGTGGCACAGCCGTTTCCTGTTGCAGTTTCAGGAATACATCTGTTTTTATCTTGTTCCAGGTAATGCTATAGACCGGATAGCCTTCGCCATATATCCATTGATTGAAAAATATAGTAAAGTCCCGTCCGGCTATCTCTTCTGCCAATGCTTTAAAATTCGCAGTGGTGGCATTACCAAAAGCATACCTGCTTTGATAAGCCTTTAGCAATGCAAAAAACTTTTCATCATCATCCATAAGATAGCGTAGCATATGTATCACCGCACCGGCTTTGTTATATGATAATCTACCGTCAAATATGCGGTCATCGTTTGTGGTATCATCTACATACACGGTGCCACCTTTTGCCTCTGCCGATACGACCCTGTTATGTATGGTGCGCATATGCCCGGCTGCATTCTCACCCCCCCAGCGCTGCAGGAACAAGTATTCGCCATAAGTAGCAAAGCCCTCATTCAGCCATATATCTCGCCAGGAGGCACAGGTAACATGGTTGCCAAACCATTGATGCGCCAGTTCATGCGCCGTCAGCAGCGGCCCAAAATCGCCTTGCGTAGTCATGGTCTGGTGTTCCATGCCTCCCGGTAGCGGCACTAAGCAGTGTCCATATTTCTCTTTATCAAAAGGATAGGGACCGAATAACGCTGCAAAGTATTGCAGCATCTGTGCAGTACTGTCTATACCCGCTTTATAGGTTTGCAATGCATTCGGCACATCGTAGATAAAATTTTGCACCGGTAATGGCATGCTGCTGCCGGGCATAGCTACAGTGAAACTGTAATCGGCATAGGGCGCTACCGCAGCCGATAGCAGGTAATATGCTATGGGGTAATTTGTATGCCATTCATAACGCTGGTAGCCGTTGCCTAATGCGGTTACATTTTTAAGCAATCCATTACTGCCTGCCTTCAGCCCGCCGGGTATGGTTATCCATATGTCTGCACTATCTATCTTATCCGTCAGCGATTGCTTGCAGGGCCACCACCTGTTGGCCATATATGGTTCACTCAGCGTATAGGTCACCATCACGCCCCACGGGTCAGCTACGGTGTTGTTAATGCCGGTTCTGTAATAGCCATTCCCGGGGATGGGCTGCCCGTGATAATGCACCCTTGCCGTAAAGCTTTGCCCGGCATTCAGCGGTGCAGGCATAGTGGCGGTATGTACCAATCCATTGCGCGTAACTGTTGCGGGTATATCATCAATAAAAACAGAATCGGCAACCAATGGTGTATCCAACTCAAATACATAGGCAGGCATTACATCGGCCACTACGGTAGCTGTGGTGATTATATGCCCGCTGATGGCCGAAGAAAGGTTGGTAAGCTGTATGTCGAATTTTACATGCTTTACATCATAAGCATCTTCTGCGGCATCTGCTATGGTTACTTTCATAGCATTGGCACTTTGCCTTTTTATGGCCGCACATCGTTCCGCTACATTTTCCTGGGCTATAGCTGCCATGCTGCACAACATAGCTATGCACCAACCTGCATATCTCATACGTATTAAAATTACTGCATTGGCCGTAAATACCCCACAAAGGGGGAGATGTACAACATAACATTGATTGAAATTTATAAAACACTTCAACCGTACGTTATGAAAAGCTACTATCGCGCCGTATTCATCTGCCGCTCGCTATTGTGGTCGGTATTGCTGTACGCTACTGCCGTGCTCATTCTCGATTGGGAAGAAGTGATGATAACCATAAAAAAGAAGGACAACATACAGCTGGTGAAGATAACGCAACATCAGCCGGATATTGTCCCTCATGCGGGCGAAGCAAAGCCTGCATATGTGGTTAAAAAACTATTGAGTTGCATGGCTAAAGCCCTACAGCAACTGAAATAAATGGGAATCTACGCTGCAGTTTCAGCGTGCTCTACCAGTTGCTTGTGCTCTGCGCTTACTATTTGCAGGGCCAGGTTCCTGATAGATGGAAATAGCATTTCGTACACATTGCGCCTGCTATCCGGCACATCGGTATCTTGCATACCCAGAATGTAGATGATAGATTCAGGCACTTCCAGCACTTCGCATATCTTTTTTATAGTACGTGTGCTGGGCCTCTTTACGCCGTTTTCTATCTGCGATAGAGAGGTTTGGGAGATGCTGCATCTGTCTGCTAGCTGATACTGTGTAATATCCAGCTGTCTTCTGATTGATCTAATAGCGGTTCCTATGTTCATAGCGGTGTGTATTAAACAGCAGTCTTGTTTGTTTGCTGTGTGTGTTCGGTAAAATAGACGTGCAAAGGTGTAGAAAGGTTGGTCTTAATACGAATAATTATCCATGTAATATTTCCAAAATGCATAGTTGACTATTACTGAAATGCCTAATGCAATAGCTTTCAATTACTTACTTTTACCCCATGGCAGGCAACTTTACCAAAAGGTTACAATTCGATGGCAAAGCTATATTGGCAGTAGTGATACCACAGCACAGGCAGGATGGAATGTATTATGAAGTGAACATTAAAGGCTACCCACGTTTCTATATGAACTGGAGCGTCATGGACCGGTACGATATAGTACCCGAAGAAGGAATAGCTATTCCCTACAATCTCATTTTAGCCGTAAGCGATGCCATAGAAAAACACGAACGATAAAAAAGCCGGTACACATTGTACCGGCTTTTTATTCAATCAATTCTCCAGCTTCTTCCAGGCTATGTGAAAGGTTTCTGTGTTATCTTTTATTTGTCGTATTAAAACGGCAAGCTTATTCTGCCTATAGTCGAAAGATTCACTATCAGGGTATAATTGACTAATGACGGTATCTGATACCGGTAAGAGATATCTACGGGTTAATACATCCTTATTATTCAGGGCGTAATATGCAGCATATAGCTTTTTAAAACTAACATCGTTTACAGAACGAGATATACTTAAGCCAAGACTGCTATCTGTATTGTAAAGTATGTAGCAACTCTTTTTCCCAAACAAAGGCTGCCATCGGTACATTGACAAATCTGTCGACTTCCCTAAAACCAATGCATGCTCTCCTTTGCTTAACTCCTGGGGTGTAAAATTGGGTATGATTTCGGGTAACACTACTCCTGCAATTTCATTGCCGTTATCACCATATTTTGTTATTACAATCCTTCCGGTGCTAACATTGGTCTCAGTTCCAATACTCATCATTCTTGAAATATCAATAGTAGAACTATGCTCTTGAGTAATAATGGTACTTAATCCTACGTCGTCTGTATTAAATCCGAAAATTTTATACTTCCTTAGCTTGCCTTCATTTGGATATTTCTCCCGTATATACTCGTTAGCCTTCACAAAATTGAAGTTTACCGATTTAATAGTACTAAGGTCCTGAGGCAGGATATGTAAGGTTTTTGTGTAGTCGTTTTGCTTATCCATACCGGCAATACTATTCTCCCCATATAAAGCATTGTCTGTTTCCAATATCAGGTTCAGGTTATTTGAGAAACTATTATTCTTGTAATAACTGTTTATCAATCTTGTATTCAACGGCAGCTTTACATTTTTTGTTATCAGCTGATTGCTATAACCGGGCATATAACCAAGAATCATTGTAACATTAGCATCTCCACCTACTACTTCTCTGCCTTCCAATATGAACATGACAGATCCGTCACTTCCCCCAATAGCACTAATACACGCCATGTAGGTGTATAGATTATGATAATCCAATTTCAATGCCTGTTGCTGTTTCAAAATGTGCTTATCATCATAAGTATAAATTGTAACACTGACAGAATCTTGATTGGAATTATGTACATAAGTCAGTAGCCGGTACCCATCTTGTTGAACACCCTTAAATACAAAAGTCTGCATGTGCGGCTGCTTGTCTGTATTTACTACTCTAACCTGTTCTATCAAACCACCCGTGGCAACAGAAAAACGCAATCGCAAAACATCTTTGTCTTGTATAAATAAGACCGCTTCTCCATTAATCTCATAAAGTCCGATATACCGTGCGTGCGAAAGGCCGCTTAATTTGGCATCTATATCATCATGTTGTTTGCTGCTTATTTCTTTCCCTTCTTTATCAAATACTTTCACCAATATACGCCTTGGGACTTCGAAATGAAAAAGCAACGTATTGCCTCCCTGCACTTGCAATAACTTAGTCCATCCTTTAGATGAAATATCAATAGGGGCGCTTACAATCAATGAATCTTGTGCCCTTGCAACAATAGCATATGCTAAAAATGAAATGATAAATAGCGTTCTCATGAAGTCTTGCATCTTAAAGGCAACATCAATTCTCCAGCTTCTTCCAGGCTATGTGAAAGCTCTCACCTGCTTCTTTTTTATGGCACATCAGCAGGGCAACGCTATTATTCTGTTTATCAAAATCGGCACTGCCGGGATAAATGTATTTGAACTCGCCGGGTACCGGCGCACCAAGCAGGTATTTCTGTACCACTACATTGCGCTTGTTCATGTGGTAATACATGGCATTCGTATTTTGATAATTGTACACTTTCTTTATCTCTTCACCCAGCCTTTTATTGCAGTTCTCCTCCACATCATTGAACAGGATATAATGGCTTTTCTTTCCGCATAGGTATAGCGTCTTATACGTTTCCAATTGGCTGGTTCTTTTAAATACGGAAGGGAAAGTTTCTCTTACTACATAATAGTGCTCTTTGGGCAATACAGTGGCCCACATTTCAGCACCATTATCATCATACTGTACCACGCACACATTACCGGTATAGTAAGGCACTACTTCGTTTCCTTTGGGGCGGTAGGGCAGGTAGCGCTGTTCATATACTACAGTCGTTACACCACGCCCGTCGGTATTCGCATCTATCATGCTGCCATAAAAGTTTACAGTAGTATCCTTCATCGCTTCCCTCAACAGCTGTGTTGGCTTCTCATAGGCTATACGAGTTTCCCGTATACCCGAAATATCTTTTGGCATGATGAACATAGAGCGGGAAAGCAACTCTACATTATCTCGGTTCAACCCGTTTTGCACCGTCGTTTCCCACGATTTGGTGATGAGCATATTGATATTCCCTGCAAACGGGTTGATGCTGAATGTAGCATCCTTCAGTTCCAGGCTCGATGGCAGCTTCATCTTCCTGAACATAAAACGGTCTTCGCCTTCCGGCATGTACAGCAATGCCAGCGTGCGTTCCATCACATCAGGATAATTAATGATTTTGGAAAGCTGCATGCTGATGAGTATATCGCCTTCTTCATCCATACTGGCATCCAGCAGGTCTATATTGTCATATGCTTTACTGGGCACCTCATAGGGTATCTCTTTTACTACTTCATGCTTATCGTTATACTTTATCAGCTTTACGGCTGTAGCGGTATCTGTAGGGTGGGTGGTATAGCAAAACACAGCATATCCTTCGCCTATCGGCTTCTTCATCAGGTAGGCTGTGGTCCTTCTCTGAAAACTGGGCGATTTTACAATTTTATCTTCGGCCAGTAGCGCTCCGCTGTTGCCGTCAATACGCAGGCGCACCAATGTTTGGGCGTTATCTATATCCTGCGTCAGGAAAAGTGTTGCCTCTCCGTTTATATCATGCAGACCATGGAAAAATGTAGCATCAAGGCCGTTAATATCTATTACGTTGCACAGGTGTTTTTTACTGGCTATCTCTTTTCTGTCTTTGTCAAAAATCTTTACTACTATGCCTTTTTTGTTCTCGAAGTGTAGCAGTACGGTGTTGCCATTTCTTAGCTGCACTACTTTATTCCAGCCTTCTTTCGGTATTTCTATCGGGGTGCTGATGCTGTAGGTGCTGTCTTGCGCATAAAGATGAGTAGTGGCAGAAAATGCGAGTGCTATCGCAGTGATAATGTGTCTGAATTTCATAGGTATAAAAGGTGAATCAATGGATGGCGAAAAATAATACATCGTCCGCTATACTGCAAATACTATATACAAAAAGCCGCCCTGGTTCGGGGCGGCTTTTCTAAAACTTAATATCAGTACAAGCTTACGCTTCAGCTTCCATGTAGGCAGATGTTGGCTCGCAGGTACATATCAGGTTACGGTCGCCATATGTATTGTTTACACGGGCTACGCTTGGCCAGAATTTATTGTGCTTCACCCACTCCAGCGGATAGGCTGCCTGCTGACGGCTGTAAGGGCGCGTCCACTCATCGGCTGTTATGGCAAACTGTGTATGCGGTGCCATCTTCAGCGGGTTGTCTTTCTTGTCGGCTTTGCCTTCTTCTATAGCGCGTATCTCTTCACGTATGCTCAGCAGCGCATCGCAGAAACGGTCCAGCTCTGCCCTGTCTTCGCTTTCTGTTGGCTCTATCATGATGGTGCCGGGTACAGGGAAGCTAAGTGTAGGTGCGTGGAAGCCATAGTCCATCAGGCGTTTGGCCACATCTTCTGCTTCTATCTCTGCTGTCTTTTTAAACGGACGCAGGTCCACGATGAATTCGTGCGCACAGGTACCACCGCTACCGGTATACAGTATCTCGTAAGCGTTCTGCAGGCGGCTGCGCATATAGTTCGCATTCAGTATAGCATACTCTGTAGCCTTGCGTACGCCCACAGGGCCCAGCATGCGTATGTATGCATATGATATCAGCAATATGCTGGCAGAGCCATAAGGTGCTGCAGATACCGCATTGCCATTAGCACCATTTGTTTCTTCTATGTGGCTTGGCAGGTGTGGCGCCAGGTGTGCTTTCACACATATAGGGCCTACGCCGGGGCCACCGCCACCGTGTGGTATTGCAAAGGTTTTGTGCAGGTTCAGGTGGCACACATCGGCACCTATCAGGCCGGGAGCGGTCAGTCCCACTTGCGCGTTCATGTTCGCACCGTCCATATATACCTGTCCGCCGTGCTGGTGCACAATAGCAGTTATTTCTTTGATGGTTTCTTCATACACACCGTAGGTAGATGGGTAAGTAACCATGATGCCTGCCAGGTTAGCGGCATGCTGTGTTGCTTTTGCCCTCAGGTCTTCTACATCTATATAGCCGTTCTCCAGTGCTTTTACCACTACCACTTTGTAACCCGCCATCACTGCGCTTGCAGGGTTGGTACCGTGTGCAGATATTGGTATCAGCATGATGTTGCGGTGCTTATCGCCACGGCTTTCGTGGTAAGATTTGATAGTCAGCAGGCCGGCATATTCACCTTGCGCACCACTGTTGGGCTGCAGACTGCAGGCATCAAAAGCAGTTATCTCGCACAGGTAGGCCGATAGTTCTTTTACTATCTGCAGGTAGCCACCGGCCTGGTCTTTCGGTACAAAGGGGTGCATCTTGCTCCAGTGTGCCCAGCTCAGTGGTATCATTTCTGTAGCCGCGTTCAGCTTCATCGTGCACGAACCCAGTGATATCATGCTGGTGTTCAGGCTCAGGTCCTTATTCTCCAGCATTTTTATGTAGCGCATCATTTGCGTTTCGCTATGGTGCGTATTGAATATCGGGTGTGTCAGGTATTCCGAAGTACGTGTCAGCGAGGTGCTGATGTTCGTTAATACATTATCATGGCTTATCTCGAAGCTCACCGGCTCGTTATCGTTGCTGAATACAGCTAGGACACTGAACAGGTCGGATGTAGTAGTTGTTTCGTCCAGCGATATACCTACCAGTGTGTTATCTGCAAAGTAGCGGAAGTTGATCTGCGCTGCTTCTGCTTTCGCTTTGATGGCTTTGGCATCGGCTACTTTTACTACTACGGTATCGAAGTAGTAATCGGATACAACGCTCAGTCCATGTGCTTTCAGCTGTGTAGCTAGTGTTTGTGCCAGCAGGCTCACGCGCTTGGCTATGTTTTTCAGTCCATCAGGGCCATGATATACGGCATACATAGCAGCCATATTGGCCAGCAGTGCCTGTGCGGTACAGATGTTAGAAGTGGCTTTTTCGCGTTTGATGTGTTGCTCACGTGTTTGCAGGGCCATGCGCAGGGCACGGTTGCCGTTAGCATCCACACTCACACCTATGATACGGCCGGGTATCTGGCGTTTAAAATCTTCTGTACAGGTAAAGAAGGCTGCGTGCGGGCCACCGTATCCCAGTGGTACTCCAAAGCGCTGTGCAGAACCGAAGGCTACATCTGCACCAAGCTCGCCGGGAGAGGTAAGCAGCGTAAGCGCCAGCAGGTCGGTACCCATAGCTATATATGCACCGGCAGCATGCACTTTTTCTACAAAGCTGCGGTAGTCTTCTATCGTTCCTTTATCGTTAGGATATTGTACGATAGCACCAAAGTAAGTGTTATCAATAGTTGCCGTTTTATAATCGCCAAATACTACTTCCACACCCAGTGGTTTGGCACGTGTTATGATTACATCTTTCGTTTGCGGAAACACTTCGTTATCTACAAACAGTTTGGCGCGCTCCAGGTGGTCATTGTCTTTGTTCAGCGTATGCAGGAACATTGCCATCGCTTCTGCAGCGGCAGTTGCCTCATCCAGCAACGATGCATTGGCTATCGGCAGGCCGGTCAGGTCGCTCATCACGGTTTGGAAGTTCAGCAGGCTTTCCAGGCGGCCTTGAGATATTTCTGCCTGGTACGGGGTGTACTGGGTGTACCATCCCGGGTTTTCAAATATGTTGCGCAGGATAACGCTAGGCGTGTGCGTATCGTAATAGCCCTGCCCTATATAGTTCTTATACACTTTATTCCGCAGCGATACATCTTTCAGCATACGCAGATAGTCCGACTCGCTTAATGCTTCCGGCAGGTTCAGCCGGTGGTTCATGCGGATGGCATCAGGTACGGTACGTGCTATCAGCTCGTCCATATCTGCTACACCTATCGCAGACAGCATTTTTTTTGTTTCGTGCTCATTGGGGCCTATATGGCGACCAATGAATTCCTGATTTTGAAGGGAAAACAAATTCATAAAATGTTAGAGACTCAATAAATTAAAAGAATGCGCAAAGTTAGCGGGATATATGCGAATTGCAAAGTACAGTATATAGGCAGCCTAAGCCGCTATGCTTGTTATTTATATAGTATCAAAAGACACATTTAACAAAACAAATATATCACAGCCCCCTTGGTACGATATTATTGTCTTTCAAAAACAAACATGGATATGAAAAAGTGGATATTAATGACATTTCTGGCGATAGCCGCTTTTAAGGCCACTGCACAGGTAAATGTCAGCGTAAATATTGGCACCCAGCCCGCCTGGGGCCCTGTAGGCTACGATTATGTAGATTATTATTACCTGCCAGATGCCGATGCTTACTATGATGTGAACAACCGGGTATTTGTTTACTTCAATAATGGCAACTGGATAAGGCGCCGGTCGCTGCCCGTGGCGGTCGACCTGTACCGGGTGCACAAGGTGGTGATAAATGAACCTACACCCTGGGTAAGGCATACAGTATACCGCGATAAATATGTAACCTATAAAGGCCGTCACGACCAGGTGGTCATCCGCGATTCAAGGGACGTAAAATACAAGAAAGCCCACCCCGGCAGGGGTCATGGCCATGGAAACAGTGGTAACAAGGGGCATGGTAAAGGAAAAGGGCACAATAAATAGTGCCCTTTCTTTTTATTTCTTGTTTTTAAGTATCTGGTTGGCGTTGGCAAGGAAGGTAGCCTCCTCTTGCCCCTTTTCGGCTGTAGGATACCCCAGCGAGCCATAGGCGGCAATATTATATTTACCCGTTGCCTTGTCTTTATCTATGTTGAACAGCCAGATGGTAGGATAGCCCTGCACACCAAAAAACTGTTGTAAACCCTGGTTTTGCTCCTGCAGCGCCTGTGGCAGTTCTTTCCTGCGTGGAAAATCCAGTTCCAGCAATATCACATTATCCTTGGCCCATTTCTGAAAGTTAGGTTTGTCAAACACCGCCGCTTCCAGCCTGTGGCACCAGCCACACCAGTCGCTGCCCGTAAAGAAGGCAAATACCGGTTTCTTCGTCTTCTGCGCCAGTTCATGCACCTTATTGATATCGGTATACCAGGTAAGGCCATGCTTCACTTGCTGCGCCTGCACTTTGCCGGCTATCATCAGCACCATAGCCATAGCCGCAATATAAATTGTCCGTAAACGTATCATGATAATTGAAATTAAGTAAAAATAGCAATTCGCCGTACGCTTGAAACCAAACCATGGCATTTTTAACGTTTTCCGTACACCACTTATTAATTGAAAGGCAAACTATTACACATGCCATATCCGTGCTGGTGGGTATTGCACACCCCTACCCATACCACTATCTTTAGCGGCAAACAGACACTCATATGGATACCACCAAATTCAACTGCAACAATCCCGCCGACCAGGTAAATGTGGCCAACACCCACAAAATAACCCAGGCTACCTTCGATAATTACATCGCTAATTTCTGGGGCTCTGCAATACCTACGGCTACAGTACGCACATGGACGGATATGAACAACGCCATGGCGCCACACAATTGCGAAGAAATGCGCTGGAAGTTGGAAACGGATGAATACAATCTTACGAGTAATGATGTAGATCTGACCATAGTTCCAATTGACACGCACGAAGTGATACGTAATTATTCATTCCCTCTATTCAAGGGTGTTAAGCTGCTGCACAATAATGTTGCTGAATTTCATTTCTATAAAGCAAAAACCACACAAGGGGCTTATGATATTATCTTTAAAGCTGTAGACAACATGGGTCAGCCGGTTTATTTTGGCGACCTGGCAGGTTTACATCCATAAATAATAGCGTGTCCCCAATAACTATTATATCTGCACTATCACCTGTGGTTCCTTTGTTAGCTGCTAAAAAAGTTAACAGGGGAACTGTTTTATGGGTATATGCCTTAATTGGTTTGATACTTAACCTGACTATATCGCTAGCTCCCATATCTTGGATAACATTTAAGTCCCTATGCGCTAATTTTTTTATACTGGCTGAATTTCTTTGTTTTTGCATTTTCTATAGAAAACAACTTGAAGTAAATGTCAAACTAGGCAGAGCATTATTTTCAATTCTAACTATTATATATCTCCTACTTTTTTTTCAAAGCGGCTATAAGCATTTTAATGCTACGGGAGCTTCTGTTTTTTATCTGTCATATATATCATTCGCCTTGGCAGGCTTTGTCTACATAATGAAACGTGCAGTAATAAAGCGTTTAGAAACATCACCATTCTTTATTGCAAACGCTGCTATTCTTATATACACGTCATCTGTTTTTTTTGTTTTTTTAACTTACTTCATTTTTCGTGATGATATGTTAAGGTCGCATTTGTGGCACATAGTAGTCGAACCGATGAATGCTTTTAAGTATCTTCTATTTGCTTTGGCTTTGCGATTAAAAGACAACTGACTTGCACTCAAATTTATCAACGGAACAAATAGCATTGCTGGCCATAGGCATTATCGTAATGACCTTGCTTTCTACGGCTATTGTAGTCTTCGTCATTATTTACCAGCGTAGGATATATCTCATCAATAGTGTTAAAGAAAAAGAACTCACCGAGGCCGCCATCCGTGCCGAAGAAGAAGAACGCATGCGCATTGCTGCCGAGCTGCACGATGATGTGGGCGCCACCCTCTCTTCTGTAAAATTCTACCTGCAGATGGGCGAGAAAGAAGCCACGCCCGATGTGTTCCTGCAGTCACAGCAACTGATAGATGAAAGCATCAGCAAGGTGCGCAGCCTCTCGCACCGCCTGCAGCCGGCTATGCTCTTACAGTTGGGCTTGCAGGATGCCCTGCAGTCTTTCTTCGCCCCCTTTCAAAAAAATGGCAGCATCCATATAGAATACACCAGCGATAAGCTGCCCCCGCTACATGATAATCTGGCCCTCACGGCCTACCGCATAGTGCAGGAACTGCTCAATAATACCCTGAAGCACGCCACCGCCACCCATGCCGAAGTATATACCGAAGTAGCCGATGGCATGCTCTGCCTCTGTTTTAGCCACAATGGCCGGGGCATTACCGAGGCGCAGTTTCAGCAATACATTTACAAAAAAGAAGCTACCGGCCTCAAGAATATCATCAACCGCCTAAAGGTAGTCAACGGCACCATCGCCTTCGAGCAGGAAAAGAACTGGTACCACATCATCGTGCGCATACCGTTGTAGCACTCCGTTTGTCATTGATATATTATTTGTTTGTAAACAGGCTTTCTGAATGATAGATTACCTAAATTAGTGTATCTCATAACCTTAAAAACTAAACCATCATGTTCGATTGTAACAATGAATCCGACCAGATCGCCGCAGCTAACCAGCATGCTGTCGACAGTACTACATTCAACACGTATCTATCAAATTTCTGGGGCACAACTGCACCATCTCCCGAAGTAAAAACATGGACTGACTTGTCTACTATGATGGCAGACAAGGATTGTGAAACCGAATGCTGGAAATTGTCTTTCAATCCAAACGATACTACCAACAACAGTATTACGTTTGGCTTCCAAACGTTAACCAACGGCAACCCACCCTCTTATTCAGCAGGCCTTGTGTACTATTCCATTGCTATGATAAAAGGCGTAAAAGCTTTGGATAGTAGTGTAGTAGCATTTCATTTTTTCAAGGCGAAGAATGCCAGCAATCAATACGATGTTATATTTAAAGCAGTAGACAACATTGGCCAACCTGTTTATTTCGGCGATTTGTCTGACTTATATCCATAGGCATTATTAATGCATATCTTTACTAAGAGTTGCCCACTACAGGCAACTCTTAGTATTTTTATACCTTCAT
>JANLJF010000015.1 GCA_029255605.1 Azovibrio restrictus | reverse complement strand
TCAAAAGTCTGCAATTGATCGGGTTGCAACACTTCTTTTAGCGCATGTGCGCCGCAGGCGCCTAGTATTACAGCCAGTGCCGCAAATATGGCACCCGCTGTTATTGCCGGTTTGTACATGAAGCAATTATTTGCTCAAAATTACTAACAGAAAGCCGATTTGTATCTAATGTATAATCGGCCTGCTCATATATATTTTTTCTTTGGGTCAATAACTCTTCTAAAGCCTGCTTCTTGTTGCTGGCCTGTAGCAGCAGGGGGCGTTCTGTGGCAGCAGCGGCAAATCTTTCTATCAATGTAGTCGTATCTGCTTTCAGGTATACCACACAGCCATGTTGCTTCATCTGTTCCATATTATCATAAAATGCAGGAGTGCCGCCACCACACGCTATAATATCTGCTTCTTTTCCCTTTATCAGGTTCTTCAAAACAGATTGTTCATGCTTCCGAAAACCATCTTCACCTTGTTCCTTGAAAATATCTTGAATTGGCATGCCCACCCGTCGTTCTATTTCGGTATCAAGGTCGGCAAAAGACAACTGATAATGCAGGGCCAGTTCCTTTGCCCAGTAAGACTTACCTGCCAATGGCATACCTATCAGGAACAGCATTCAGGATATATTATTTATGAATTTCCACATCTGCATCATGCCCAGCGTAGCTGCACTTTCTT
The DNA here is from genome assembly GCA_029255605.1 of Azovibrio restrictus. Classification (GTDB taxonomy): domain Bacteria; phylum Bacteroidota; class Bacteroidia; order Chitinophagales; family Chitinophagaceae; genus Polluticoccus. The sequence goes on along the minus strand of JANLJF010000015.1, from coordinate 8,739 downwards.
TATTACGGATACGGTCGTAGAAGAGTTTCAGTTGTTTCGTTGTTGTTTCATTGCCATCAGAAATGGCCATCCATACCGTACCTAGTGATACTTTGCCATCTTCCATACCCGGCCCTAATATGCCGGTAACACCAAACCCATAGTCACTTTTCAGCAGGTTTCTTACTTGCTGTGCCATAGCAGAGGCAACCTGCTCGCTTACCACACCATGCGCTTCTATAATAGCAGCATCTACATGCAGCACACTTGTCTTTACCTCATTCAGGTATGAAACTACCCCACCTTTGAAATATTCACTGGCACCCGGTATCTGCGTGATAAGATGGCTGATGTAACCACCCGTACAGCTTTCTGCCAAAGCAAGTGTTTTACCTTTTTGTTTTAATGAAAGGCCGAGTATCTCTTCTATGGTTAAATCTTCTTTTGCTACAACGATATTACCCAGGCGCTCTGCTATCTTATCCTGGTATAGGGCCACTTCAGGCTCCAATACAGCTTTATCATCACCATGCCCCGTAAGCCTTAGCTTTACCAGGCCAGGACTTGGCAGATATGCCAGTTTTATATGCTTGGGCAGTGCTGTTTCTATATCCTCAATTTTCTCTGCAATAAAACTTTCTCCTTCCCCTATCGTAACGGTCGTCTTATGAACAATAACATCCGATATGTATTTTGCTTTCAGCAATGGCAACACTTCATCTTCCATGATGGCCACCATTTCAAAAGGCACACCCGGCATGGCGATTACGATCTTCCCGTCTTTATGAAACAACATACCGGGTGCTGTCCCTATCCTGTTGAACAACACCGTACATACATCCGGTACTTCTGCCTGCTTTAGGTTTCGTTCCAAAAAGGGGCGGTTTCTGCGCTGAAACATATCTGTCACATGCGTACGCACCCGCTCATCTACTATCATTTTACCGCCAAAGTATTCGCACAGCAAGGGCTTCGTAATATCGTCGGCAGTAGGGCCTAAGCCGCCGGTCAGCAATATGATATCTGCTTTCGGCAGCTCTTCATCCAGTGCATACCTGATGGCATCTTCTGTATCACCTACTGCTACCCTGCGCACCACATCTATACCCAATGGGTTCAGCTGTCTGGCTATCCATGCAGAATTGGTATCTATGGTTTGTCCTATCAGCAACTCGTCACCTATCGTTATTATTACTGCTTTGGTCTTTGGCATATACTATTTTGTAAAAAACGGGGCAAGGCAATCCATCAATTGCGGTGGCATGTTCACTTTCTGTTTCTGTTGCGGATCATAAAACACCAGTGTAGTAACGCCTCTATTCAGCAGTTCCTGCTTTTCATTATACAGCTCCGAATGAAATTTTATTTTAGAGCCTTCAGGCAATTCCTCCAATATGGTCTTTACAGTTATCAGGTTATCATACATTGCCGGACGAAGGTATTGCGAGTTCAATTCCACCACCGGCATCATAATACCCATTTCTTCCAGCTCGCGATAAGTAAAGCCCAGTTGCCGTATGGCCTCTGCCCTCCCTACTTCGTAGTACAAGGCATAGTTGCCGTAATACAGGAAACCCATCTGGTCTGTTTCGCCATATCTTACCCTTATCTGCGTTATCGATTCGTACATTATCCTTTGTTTGCTGTATTTGCTTTCTCGCTGTCTTTTACCGTGTAGATGCCATTTGCCTGGTTGGTGCAGGTAATGGTAAGATCATTGATACAAACATGCGCCGGCAGTGTAGCGCAATAGTAAACCGTATTGGCAATATCTTCAGCATGTAGTGGTTCAAAACCACGGTATACAGACTCCGCTCTTTGTTCATCACCTTTAAAACGAACTAACGAAAATTCGGTTTCAGCCATGCCGGGGTTGATACCCGTAACTTTAATACTATATGGCAGCAGGTCTATACGCATAGATTGGTTCAGCGCATCTACCGCAAACTTGGTAGCGCAATACACATTCCCGTTCTTATACACCAGTTTACCAGCAGTGGAACCAATATTGAACACATGCCCACCCTGTTCTTTCATCATAGGTAGTACCTGGCGGGTAACATATAGCAGGCCTTTTACATTGGTATCTATCATCACGTCCCAGTCATCCATGTCCCCTTCATCTATGGTAGACAAGCCAGATGCCAGTCCCGCATTATTTACCAGTATATCTATTCGTGATATTTGTTGTTTTAAAGCATCGATAGCCTTTACTACAGCTGTCCTGTCCCTGACATCAAACTGCAGTGTTGTTACTTGCACTCCATAAGCTGTTTCCAGTTCCCGCTTCAGGGCATCGAGCCTTTCAGCGCGCCTGCCTGTTATACATACATCATATCCGTTCTTTGCAAAGATTTCTGCTATCGCCTTTCCGAAACCGGAAGTTGCCCCGGTAACGAGTATTGTTTTACGCATTCTATATAAATGATATTGAAGGCTGTAAAGATAAGATGCTTCTTACTCAAGTATCACCTCCTTTTGTGAAACCTTATTTTTTGCCCTTTCCATTTCGAGTTTGGCATTTCGTTTCTGCTGCTGTAGTGTATTCAGTCCTATAGCATGTCTGCGCTGTTCTACTGCATCCGGGCTTTCTTCCATTTTATCACGCCATACATAATAGTATTTTGCCTTCTTATCCCTGCCTTTACCATATCTTGTTTTATAATCTGAAATGGTTCCAAACTGTTCCGCTGGCATGTAACCATTTTTAACCGCTTCCTGCAGGTCTATGTTGATGCCGGGATAACTGTAATGATGTATCAGCATTACATATGCGCGTTCATCGCTCAGTAAACGATGCCAGAAATGAAATCGAGGCAATGTTACGGAATCATCATAATCGCCAGATAATCCTATTAGCCGCTCTCCAGGATATCCATAAGTTTCGGTAATAGTTTTAATAGTACGAGCGTGCCTTTTGTTCATTTGTATCCATTGCAGTCCGTAAATGGTATGCCTGAAGAGGAAAAACCCGTCGTTCACCCTTCGTGTCCGGCGTATATCCTCCGCTTCCATCTTATCGACCTGAGTCGCTAACCGTAAATTAATCCGTTTCTTATATAGGCTGTGTAAGCTATCGTAAGCCTTCTGAATGCCAGCAACAGAATAGTTTTGCAATATGCTTCTTACCGGTTCGCTTTTATAAAGTATCCATAATGGAACACCTTGCAAAAAACTTTTGTGAAGCCACTGCTCACCGCGAACCCTATCACCCGCTTTGCCGCAAATCTGTATGGCTTTCAGGCAATGTTTAGCATATATAAAGTCGTAGCTGGCATAAATAGTATCGAGCCTTTGCAAGGCCATGTTCCAATTTTCAGCCAATACATCCTCGTCTATCCGGTGGAATACATGATGATATGTTATATAGTCTTGCTCATAAATCGTATTTATATATAGCAGGCAGATAAGTAAAAGCCTTTTCATATCCTGTAAAATAGAAATTTTCCATATAATGTTATTCACATGTTAACGTGTTTGCATTTCCAAAAACTTAACATTAATTAATTGTTAAGTCTTCGTAACTTAGAAAAGTGAGGAAAATAGCGCTCATATTATCTCTTTTATGCATTGCCTGTCAGTCTATCGGGCATGCGGGTCAAGCCAATATCATAAAAGTGGATTTTTATGGAGAGACAATAGAAGTACCATTTTCTCCATCTCTTTCTATTGCATATAATGTTCCTCCATCTAAAGAAACCATCCGGCAATTTTATGATATTGCCAATGCGCAGGATTATCAATCAACTATCAATACTTTAATAACATTCAAAGAAAAGCACCAATTGAATGACTGGATATATTATCAACTCATTCGTAAAACAGCGCAACAGATAAGCCCTAAGGCTGAAAACTACCCGAGATATACGCTTTACAAATGGTTCCTGTTGAATAAAAGCGGTTTTGATGCTAATCTGGCCATCAGCACACAAGGGCAATTGCTGTTTTACGTGCACTGCGATGAAAATATATACGACATACCATACTATATGGCTAATGACAAGCAGTATGTATGCCTGAATAAACACGATTATGCCAATCTCAGCTTTGAAAAGAATGCTTCTTATCCCGTTGATGTAATTATACCGGAAGGACAAAAAGCTTTTTCCTATAAAGTGACCCAAATGCCTGACTTCACACCTGCAGATTATACAGAAAAAGACCTTCAGTTTAGCTATGACAATAAGCAATACCACTTTAAAGTGATGATAAATCCGCAGGTACAAACCATTTTTACCAATTATCCTGTGGTGGATTATGCCTCTTACTTCAACATTCCGCTTAGTAAAGAAACATACAGTTCGCTGATACCGGGTTTGAAAAAAAGTGTGAAGGATATGAAGCAGAAAAAAGGTGTAGACTATCTTATGAATTTTACCCGCCATGCTTTTCTCTACGAAGATGACCTGAACAATTTTGGCAAGGAAAAACGCATGAGCCCTGAACAAACACTGCTCAATAAATATAGCGATTGCGATGACCGTGCCGCTCTATTCTTCTACCTGGTAAAAGAAGTATACAATCTACCCATGATAGCGGTGCTATATCCTACACATGTAACTATAGCTGTCAAATTTGACAAACCTACCGGCCACACAATAGAATACAAAGGACAATTATACTCTGTATGCGAACCTACCCCACAGGATCAGGACCTTCGCATTGGCCAGGTATCACCCAGCCTGAAACATATGGCCTACAGCATAGCTTACGAATACAACCCACAATAGCCTTTTGAGTGAGCATTAAAAAAAGCGCAGACAATGCCTGCGCTTTAAACATGTTATTGTGACGGGGTTAAAAAAGGCTCCTTAACTTTCTCTAACCACTTGGGGTTATAACTTATAAGACACTAGCTGCAACGTAAACGTTGGATATGCTGAAAAGAACGAAAGGAGGGTGCAAAAACCCTCCTTAGCTTTCGTTAAGAGTAATGTATTTCCAAACCTTCTTAACCCAACATGAATATACTATAACATTCAATAACAACAAGTTATACTTATCCACATTTTTTGACTTCACGCTATTGCACAGCTATACTTCAGCTTTTTGTAAAGAATACATATTTATCAGTTTTACCATTTATGACTTTACCTTTAACCTATGAAGCCACGTCAGCCTAAAGCCATTATAAAGAAGGAACTTGAAATAATTGATAAGCTCACAGGTAAAAAGAAAATAGACAATGAGCTGCTTCATAAGCTACGTACTACATATAAAAAACTAAGGGCACTGGTAAGAATGCAATTGGGCATGGGGAATGCTAAAGTATTGCCTGCCTTTCTAAATAAACTATATAAAACAGCAGGGAATAGCAGGGATCTGCTATTGCACGTGGAATATATAAAAGAAGCTACTAAAGAAAAAAGCAACTATCCTGAAGCATATATAAAAATCATAAAGAAAGAGGCTGCAAAACACAGAAAGAAGCTAAAGGCGCGTTTTAAAGACTTTGACAAAAAAGGGTTGTTGAAAGAAATATTAGATGCGATGCCCAAAGAAGCAACAGGTACAAAGGACTTGCTGCGTTGGCAAAAGAAACAATATGATACTATAAAAAAACTGGCTGTCGAGGCACCTACGGATAAAACGATACACGATATACGGAAACGGGTAAAGGACGTGCTGTATGTATTCACACATGTAGATGAGCAAGCATATGTGAAGCAAATAGAGCACCTGAAAATACTGGCTGCCGACTTGGGGCAATACCAGGACTATAGCATCCAACTACAAATATTGAGCGAGCACACAGCAGAGATATTACCCGAAGAAAGTATAGCACTAAAAAAAGCAGCCCAAATATGGACTGCAGGGAAGAAACGTTTAAAAAAACGAATACTCAAAAATTTATCCTTGGAGTAACGATACTACTCTACTGTTTTCTGTTTTACAGAACCGGCCATTTCAAGTGTTGTTTGATTGATATCATATATTTTATTCAACGCCACTTCTGCTGTCTGGTTCCCGTCACATTGAATGGTAACATTCGCAGCCCCTTCCTTACGCTCCTTCATCCATACATAAGACATCTTCTTGATGGTGCCTGCAGGTGTTACCAGGTCGCTTTTCAGATAAGCAACCCCGCTATTGGCACCACGTACTGCCCTGGTAATATTTCCTTTTATTAACAGGTTGCGGCCCTCCATATCAGTAGCAATATAGCTATCATTCTCTTTAGCATATACCAGCACCACGCTACCTGCACCAAATGTTATTCTATCCGTCATGGCATCAACAGCTGCTTTATCTATGGGCTTGCCGGCAGACTGAGCAAGGAATAATGTAAGATCGTTTACACCCGGTTTAATAATAGAAATAGTACTGCCCTTTTCAAGAATATACCATTCAGGTGCAAACGGCTGTGCCTTGGCTACACCGGCAGACAATAATAGCAGACACAAACAAACTAATTGCTTCATAAACCCGTTCATCATAATGATAAATATAGCAAGTACGGCGCTTCAAAACAAAAGGCATTATCTATTTTAACTATTGATTACAAATACTTTGGTGTATTTCAATTCACAACTAAGGCGGTAGCCCAAAAATTTAGCTTATCTTCGGAGAAATTAATTTTTTTTGGAAAAAAAGCAGAAACATGGTATGCAAATAGTAAAGTTTGCATCCAAAGGTGGGCAAGACAGCTTTTATGATACTGTGAAGGCGAAGGTGAACGAATACTTTTCTCATGCAGATATTCCGAAACATGGGAATATCACAATGTATGTAAAGACGGTGGTGATGCTTTCCATGTATTTTGTCCCATACTTTCTGATAGTAACGGGCGTAGCTGCTGCACATATGTGGTTGTTTTACGGATTGTGGATGTTGATGGGTGTAGGTGTAGCGGGCATTGGCACCTCTGTAATGCATGATTCTAATCATGATTCTTATTCTACCAACCCATTTGTAAATAATATACTTGGTGGTGTATTGAATCTTTTGGGTGGCTATAGCCGCAACTGGAAGATCCAGCACAACATTCTGCATCACACATATACTAACCTTGACGGGCTTGATGAAGACCTGGAAGCAGGCATACTGCTGCGCATGTCACCGCACAAAAAGAGGTACTGGGTACATAGGTATCAGCATATCTACGCATGGCTGCTATACGGTATCATGAATATATACTGGGTTACCGCAAAAGACTATAAGAATATTATAGGTTACCATAAAAATGGCATGCTGAAAAAGCAAAAGATAACGCTGCGTCGTGCATTGACAGAGTTAAGCCTTTACAAAGTACTTTACTTTACTTACGTATTGGTATTACCTATCCTTTTTGCAGATGTTGCCTGGTATCATGTTGTATGGGGGTTTGTTATTATGCACCTGATAGGGGGCTTAATGCTGGCTTGTATCTTCCAGTTGGCGCACGTAATGGAAACTTCAGAATTCCCGATGCCTACAGATGAGAATAAAATGATGAATAGCTGGGCTATACACCAGTTGCTGAACACAGCTAACTTCTCACCCAAAAGCCGTATCATGTCATGGTTCATTGGCGGGCTCAACTACCAGATAGAGCACCATCTCTTTCCTCATATATGTCATGTGCATTACCCCAAGCTATCGGTTATAGTAAAGCAAACAGCACAGGAATATAACCTGCCATATAATGTGCAGCCTAACTTCGTAAAGGCACTGATAGAACATGGCACCATGCTAAAAAGGTTGGGAAGAAGCTAAGCTATCTTTGTACCGTTAGGCACAGGTCGCTCCACTGCTGTAAGTACTATGTTGCCATCCGCATCTGCAAAGCCAGTTACCAGGCATTGCGATTTGAAGTTGGCTATTTGCTTTTCAGGGAAATTTACGACTGCAACGATTTGCCTGTTCTGCAACGCTTCCTTAGTGTATAAAACTGTTATCTGGGCGCTGCTCCAGCGTATGCCAATTTCAGGCCCAAAATCTATTCTGAGCTTATAGGCCGGTTTGCGGGCTTCGGGAAAATCTATAACCTCAACGATAGTACCTACCCTCAATTCTACATCTTCAAACTGCTTCCAGGTTATCAACTGCATGGTGTTCTAAATTGATAACATTAATATATACAGCAACAAAGCTGCTCCGAACACAATGTAAAAGACTATATTTATTTTATTGCTGACTTTATAATACTGCTTTACCTTTTCCTGGAAAGTGTTGCGAATAGCCTGTTTGCTCAACGGGGCTAATGATACAAAAAACAGATCGACCAGTTTGGTACCAAGGCCTTTTGACAGGATCAAATAAAATTTAACAGATATATAAAATATAATTACTATCGCCAAAAAAATGGGCATGCATTCAATTATGAATGTACGAATCATACGTTAGTTTAGTCTATAGTTAACCGCTTATCCCCTGCTATGTTAACTTAATATTGAAAATTTGTTACTGATTGTATGCTATACACAATAATCAGACCAAAGCGGCGTAAAATTAAAGTTCTAAATTTGAATTAAGTAATTTGATTTTCCCCAATTATAGCTAACCTGATACGCAGCGTTTTGAATAAGAAAGAGGCTCTCCAAAAGCTATATACATTTCGTGGTGCAGATAAATACGCCACTTTTGCTGATGTGCAGCCCGGCATTGGCAATGCTCCTGATGATCAAAGAGAAATCATTGTTAATATTTTAGATGCATGCTGTAAAGAATTAGCTATAGAAATAGAATCAATAAAAAGGCCTACCAAAACAGCATTGAAAGAAATTATCGTTCATCATATGAATGAGATACATACAGCCCGGGTAAATGCAGAGAATAAAG
>JANLJF010000014.1 GCA_029255605.1 Azovibrio restrictus | reverse complement strand
GTAATGATGCCGGTGGTTGCCTGGTGTCGCTTATAGCCACATTTTTATACTTCTATTCTCAAGCGGACCTGAAATATAATATTGTAATAGCAGCTACTGCTGAGGAAGAAATATCAGGCGCTAATGGTGTTGCTGCTCTGTTACCACAGTTAGGTGAGATAGCTTTTGGAATAGTGGGTGAGCCTACCGAAATGCATATGGCTATTGCAGAAAAGGGGTTAGTTGTTTTGGATTGTGAAGCAAAAGGTGTCTCAGGACATGCGGCAAGATGTGAAGGCGAGAATGCTATTTATAAGGCATTGCAGGATATTGAATGGTTCAGAAATTACCAATTTGAAAAAGTATCAGAAATGTTGGGGGCTGTGAAAATGTCAGTAACGATGCTACAGGCAGGTACACAGCATAATGTAGTGCCTGCATCCTGCAAATTTACCGTAGATGTGCGGGTAAATGACTGCTATACGAATGAAGATGTTGTAGCTATTGTACAGCAGCATGTGCAATGTGAAGTTGTGCCACGGAGCTTTCGTTTAAGGCCAACTACGATTGATATAAAACATCCGATAGTGCAAGCGGGTATTGCACTTGGCAGAAATTATTTTGGTTCCGCTACCTTATCAGACAAAGTGTTTATGCATTTTCCAACAGTGAAGATGGGGCCCGGTGGTTCTGCCCGCAGCCATACTGCAGATGAATATATCCATCTGCAAGAGATCAGGGAAGGTATTGCATTATATATAGACCTGCTAAAATCAGTTGTATGAAAATCTGGCAAAAAGGAAATTCAACAGTAACACAGCAAATAGATGCATTCACCGTTGGCAGGGATAGAGAATTTGATATGCTATTGGCACCTTATGATGTGCAAGGGTCAATAGCACATGTTACAATGCTGCATCATGTAGGGTTGTTAAATGACGAAGATTACAGCAAGATAAAGCCTGCCCTGGAACAATTGCATGCCGAGATACTTTCAGGCTCTTTTGCAATAGATAATAGCTGCGAAGATATTCATTCGCAAATAGAATGGATGCTGATACAACGCATAGGAGATGCAGGTAAAAAGATACATAGCGGCAGGAGCCGTAACGACCAGGTGGCTGTGGATATAAAATTGTATCTAAAGGCAGAAATGCAAGAAGTGAAAGACCTTACGTTATCATTATTTAATAAGCTGCTGTCTTTAAGTGAACAACACAAAGGAAAGCTTATGCCCGGATATACCCATATGCAGGTAGCGATGCCTTCGTCTTTCGGCTTGTGGTTTGCAGCCTATGCAGAAAGCCTTGTAGATGATATGGATATGCTGATGACGGCTTCTCGTATGGTGGATAAAAATCCATTGGGTAGTGGTGCAGGGTATGGGTCATCCTTTGCTTTAGACAGGCAATTGACAACAGATTTGCTTGGCTTTAGTAGTATGCACTACAATAGTATATATGCACAAATGAGTAGGGGGAAAACAGAAAAAATAGTAGCACACGCTATCAGCGGTATTGCTGCAACACTATCTCGTTTCAGTATGGATGTATGCTTGTATAACGGTCAGAATTTTGGTTTTGTAAGTTTTCCATCGCATATGACAACCGGCAGTAGTATTATGCCTCATAAAAAGAACCCGGATGTATTTGAATTGGTGCGGGGTAAGTGCAATAGGTTGCAATCGATACCCAATGAATTGGCCTTATTGATGAATAACCTGCCATCGGGTTATCATAGGGAAATGCAGCTTACCAAAGAGATATTATTCCCCGGCATTGAGACATTGAAGTCATGTTTGTCTGTTGTACAGACGATGCTGCAAGAAATAGAGGTACATAATAATTTACTGGATGACGAACGGTATCTGTACATATTTACTGTGGAGCAATTAAATGATATGGTGAATAGTGGCGTGGCATTTCGGGATGCATACCGACAGGTGGGCATGGAAGTGGAAAATGGTAGCTTTTCTTATAGCGGAAAACAACTGCATCATATACATGCCGGTAGCATAGGTAATTTGTGTAATGACGAAATAAGAAAAGAAATGAACAAAATAATAGCAGGGTAATGGTGCATAATTTTTGTTTTAAGTTAATTATTGTCATGGTATTTTAACTCTCTGGCTAATAAGGTCCCACCTTCACATAGCGCTGTTTTTTTGAGTTATACTTGTTTAGTCAGCATAACGTAAAACTTGCATATTTATATTGATATTTGGATAGGTTGGTAATACCTTTATACTGCGTTTAGATCACCGAGGCACAGATTGTTTTCAGCTAACCGGCAGCCTATGAAACTATATAAACATGCCCTGATTCTTGTCGGCCTATTGCTATGCTCATTGTTAGCGGGGAATGTACTCTTTGCCCAATGTTCAAACTGGTCGGCAAAGGCTACGGTTACTGCATCTTCTACTTGTGCAGCTAATGCCAGCTTTACTGTTACTTTGTCGGGCCCCGATGTAAGCAATCTGTCTAATATCCAGTATGGCATCCCATTAGGACCTGATGGTTTTTCTGTCCCTTTGAATAATTCCGCCACATTCAATAATATCCCGTCCGGTATTTACCAGGTTGCTGTGGTAGCTACATGTGGCGGGGCATTGGTAGGTAAAAATACGACCATCCATGTGCCTGGGGCTTATGATTTCCCATCTTTAGTTGTGAACACCAACAAAAATTCATTGAATTGTGGTGCTTATGGTGTGATAGGTGTTTCAGTTATCAGTGGAAGAGCCCCCTTCACTATTAATATGACAAGCTCCCCTGTAGGTTATTCAGGGCCTAAAACATTTACCACAAGCTCCTCTGCATCTTCTGTAGATAATCTACCTCCCGGTACCTATACTTTTCAAGCTGTGGATGCATGTGGCAACGGTACACCGCCTGCATCCGCAACAGTTAATAGTTTAACTATCCCTACGTTGAATCTTGTTGTTCCCATAGCCACTTCTTGCAGTACAGTTAGCATTCCCAAGCCATATATAGAAACCAATGTGGGCGGATGGATGAATTACTTTAACGACGGCCTTTATAAAGCTACGGCCCAGATAAGTGGTGGTGTATCAGGCATAACGGCACAGGAAGGTCTGGACAATGCTCCGTTTAATATTTCATTATCGTCGGGGAAAACGATTAAAGATTGTTACGGACAAACGGTAAATTATATTATTACTCCGCCTTGCGGAACTAATTTTACCGTTAGCCAAACTATTCCTCATCCGCAAGTCACGGCTTCCATCAGTCAGGATTGTAATGTTGATTTTTCAGCAGTACTTAGTTTTAGTTCCCTGGTTTGTTTCCCAATTACTTATTCGGTGCGTAACACAGGCACCGGTACTTCTTATGGGCCTTATTCTACATCGGGTGTTACCGGTAACATGCCTGTAAGGTTGCCATTGGGTAATTACGCCATTAGTTTTACAACAGGCGATGGCTATACAGGCAGCGGCATCATGTCTGCGGCGCCTATCGTTGGGGTGCCATACAAGGTGTCTGTACTAACGGGCGCATCCGGCCTGCATAACTATATCGAAGGGTTTGAATTTACCACAACAGCTGCATCCAGTTACAGAACCATAGAATTGTTCAACGGGCCGGCAGGTTATTCTTACTTAGGTGGATGGAGTGGTAGTAATAGGTATCCGGTTATCAACAATCAGACACCTATATTGCCTAATACATTGAAATTTCCGACAGGTACCTATGTATGGAAGATAACCGATCAGTGTGGTACTTATTATTTGCCAATAACTGTCGGACCACAACATTTATACCAATATACAGTATTAGCACCCACGCTTACACAAACATGTAGCGGATTGTCTGTTTTGCCCGCAGGCTCTGCTATCAGCAATGGCAATAGTGTGCCGATAAAATATGCAGTATTAAAGGATGGCTATCCTATGTACGATTTTACCGGTACATGGCCACAATATCCCAGCGGTACCCCTTTTACAATATTGGGGCCCGGTACTTATACTATTGTGCCGGCAAGCACGGCACCACATATTGTATTTGTACCTCCCTATCCTAATGCATACACTCAATCCTATACATTTACGCATACGCTTTCTCCTGTGATGGTAGATGTCAACCAGTCGCAAGGGTATATATGTGCAGGTGGTAGCAGTGGGCAAGGGCAGATATTTGTAACAGGAAAAGATGGGATGCCTTACCGGCGCAGTGGGTTGCGATATAATTATTACCTGGCTGCAAAGGGAAACGGAGCGAGCGGTCCGTACATAGCAAGCAATAGCAGCGGTACTTTTTCCGGTTTTGGGGGCAATGCGAATGATGAATATGATGTAAAAGTAGAAGACTCCTGCGGTGCATTTGCCGTGCAGCGGCTAAAGATACTGGATCTGGCTGTTACGCATCTTATTTCAGCGAGCAATTATGTAGCCTGTAGTTCCAGCACCGTACAGTTAAGCGCTTTGTTTATTCCCGGCGCTACCTATTCATGGACAGGGCCCAATAGCTTCTCTTCTACCTTGCGAGAGCCTGTGATAGTAGCTGTAGGCGCAGCTAATGTTGGGGTGTACCGCGTAGCCATTACGATTCCTAACTGTTCACAAACCATGAGGGACAGCACTATTATTGCAATGGCGCCTAACCCGCCTAAGCCATTGGTAGATCTCATTTGCGATTCGCCGGCTACGATGACGATCACCAATCCGTCTACTTCTTATAAATATGAATGGGAGATGGGCATATATAATATATCACTCGGTTATTATTTTGCCATCCGCAGGCCATCTAATTTTGGCTATAGTAAGTATGTAGACCGTATAGGAAGCTATAAGGCTGTGGCTATTGATACCACCACCGGTTGTTTTACCTATAGCGATTCCCTGGAGTTCAGAACAGATCCCGATGAACCGATGGATGCCGCTATATACTCTCCGCACCTGAAAATATGCAGCGGAGATACAACGATACTTGTAGCACCGGCTTCGGGCATATTGCCATTAGATTATCAATGGTTTAAAGATGGGGTGCTGCTGCCTGCCGATACTTCGCAAATATTAATAGTGTATGCAGCGGGTAAATACAAAGTGCGGGTAATGGCTGATGTGTGCACTGTAGATACTTCGGACGAGGTTGAAGTGACCATAGTGCCTATACCAACAGCATCTATTTCTATTTCTGCCAATAATATATGCCTTGGTGAAACAGCCACATTGCAAACGACTACCGGCACCAATTATGAATATACCTGGAGCATGAATGGCAGCTCGATACCCGGTGCCAATGGGTCGTCGCTGGTTGCCAATCAAACGGGGAATTACAATGTAACTATATCTAATGGTGGCTGTGTAGCTGTATCGCCTACGGCTGCACTAACCGTACATAATCCTCCGGTAACTAACTTACAGCCGGCTTCCGATACGGTGTTGTGCAAGAATGATGTTATAACATTATATACCCCCACCGGTTCCTTATATACTTACACATGGCAGAAAAATGGAGCAACCGTACCGGCAAGCAATAATAATACCTATAGTACTACTGATGGCGGAAGGTATAGTGTGATTGTTTCTCATCCTTATTGCGAGGCAGATACCTCACAGGAAATTGAGGTGAAAATATTGCCGTCCTCTGTTATGCTACCACCAGATACCCTTATATGTAAAGGAGGTTTTGCTGTGCCTATATCTGTTGAGCCCGGTTTTGATAATATAAAATGGTCGACCGGCGAAAGCAGTATGGCTATTACAGCTACCACGAGGGGGCAATATTGGGTGGAAGTTCAAAATATATGCGGCACTTTTAGCGATACGATGTATGTGCGTACCGCTGCAGATTATAAACCCGAACTGCCCAACGATACGCTTATATGCAACGAAGCCAACAGCGCAGGCCTTTCGGTGCCGATACTCGCGCAACATATCTTGTGGAGTACAGGAGATACTACTGCAAATATCACTGTAAATAAACCCGGCAAATACTGGGTGCAGCTACAAAGTCCTTGCGATAAATATAGTGACACCGTACGTGTGAGGTTTTGCGAACCTAAGATAACAGGTTTGCAACCTTACAGGGACAGCTTATGTGAAGGGGATTGCGTTGAATTTATTGCCACAGTGGCAAACTACCCGCAACAATATGAATGGAGCTTTGATGGTGGCACACCTTCAAAAGTTATGGGGCCATCGGCGGGCATTATATGTTATCCTGCAGCAGGTGTGTACCCGGTAACACTCACTGCCACCAACGCCGGCGGTACCACAAGTCATACGTCTAATATAGTAGTAGTGCCTTATCCTAAGGCTCGCTTTGAAGATACGGCTATGACGCTCTCCTATAAAGCTGAAATAGTATTGCCTGCCTGCGCAGATGCAACGACAGCTGACTGGTACCGCGATGGTGAATTGGTATGTGGTAACTGCAAAACGCTTACGATTGAGCCTAAAGAGTATAAATCATCTTATGTATGTGTTGTAAAGAACCTTAACTGTACGGATAGCTGTACATACAACATGCAGGTAGTAGATATCCCCAATGATGTGTGGCTACCAACAGGCTTCAGCCCTAACAACGATGGACGAAATGATATATTCAGGGTGGTTACGGATAACCCCAATGTTCGTCTTATTGAATTTGTAGTTTACAATCGCTGGGGCGAGCAAGTATATCGCGGTAATAACATAAAAGATGGTTGGGATGGCACTTATAATGGTAAATTGGCGGATGTGGGTACATACTATTGGTCGCTGAAATATGAAGTGGCGGGTGGACAAACCGGACTGTTCAAAAAAGGGGATGTAGTGCTGATAAGATAAATTTGGGTGAGTGTTCCTTAAACCCTAATATTGTAAAAATGGTAGTAGTAAAACATATATGTTGTCATTACATCTTCGAAAGCCGAAGTGTGTAGCCGCGTGTAATTGAATATAAGATTTTAACGTAGCCCTTCGGTACCAGCCGAGGGGCTTATTTTTTTTTGAACATGATACAAACCGTAAAACACAATAGCCATAATGCTACGCAACATTGTTGCTGTATCCACTATGCCGGGAACTCAAAGGTGCGATGTTGAGTATATGTTTATACTATTCATATATGCCCTTTGACAAACTCAAGGGGCATTTTTATTTATTCATTTTAAATATCCATGCAATGGACAATAAGCAAAATAATAAGCGGCATCTGATGGCCAATTCATTTATAGTAAATGATGAAAATCTTGATCATGAATCTGCATTATCTGTATGCAAAATATTGAATGCCATCACCAGCCTGAATGATGAAGCAATTATCAAGCTATTTGGTACGCTCGATTTTAATAAGATCATTCTGAAGCATTTTAATATCGATATAATTGGGAAAGCTTTCCTGAACGATATGGTACACTTTTACTCTTATGCCACCGCTTACGATAGCGGGCGTATAGAGATACAGGTGCAGGGTGAAAAGCAAAAAGGAAAGAAACGGATACCCATAGTAAACGGCAGTTTTGTATTTACCATAAAGCAGGGTATCGTTATTCAGTATTCGTTATCATAGGCAGGTATATTTGGTAATAGGGCTGCATTTCAGCAGTCCTTTTTTATTACACCTATAAAAGTCTTTTCTTTGTAGTCGGTATGTCTTTGTTTATCGCATCGCTGAATTCGGGGAGTAATGGAAACTGTTATTATGTAGGTAATGGTAAAGATGCCGTACTGATAGATGCAGGTATTTCATGCAGAGAGGTAGAGCGGCGCATGCGTTTGCTGGATTTATCCATGCGCACCATTCGGGCGGTATTTATTTCTCATGAGCATACAGACCATATCAGGGGCATAACCGCACTATCCCGAAGGTACCAGTTGCCGGTTTATATTACTGCAGCTACGCACGATAACAGGGTGCTGATAGATAAACATTTGATTGTCAATTTCAACTCCGGCGACAAGATCGATGTAGAAGGGTTGCAGGTTACAGCTTTTTCAAAGCATCATGATGCGAACGACCCGCAAAGTTTTGTGGTAGAGGGGAATGGCACGACCATAGGTGTTTTTACAGACATAGGCATCGCCTGCGATCAGTTGACATACCATTTCAGTAAGTGCCATGCCGCTTTTCTGGAAGCCAATTATGATATTGAAATGCTGGAAAATGGCCCATATCCTATTTATTTAAAAAACAGGATACGGGGCGGTAAAGGCCATTTATCTAATTGCCAGGCATTGGAGGTTTTTTGTAGTCACCGCCCAGCTCATATGACCCATCTTTTGCTGGCCCATCTTTCAAAAGATAACAACGACCCCGGTAAGGCTTTAGAACTATTTGCCCCATATAGGAATGGTGTTAATATATCTGTAGCGTCAAGGTATGAGCCTTCGCAGGTATATCATATAAATGCTGATAGCAGCCATACATCAAGGGATAAGGCTGTTCAAACCAGTCTATTCGGATGATTTTCAGTAGGTAATAAGTATTTTTTACTTGGCTCTTTATAGATAATAATTATACACATTCCGAAAAAAAATTCGTGTTGAATATCACTCTTAGTTAATTTTGGACTTTTAAACCGATTTAGTCGAAAGGTTTAAAGGTTAAAAATTCTCAATGGCAGGTAATCTACACAAAAAAGTAAGTGCGTATACTGCTGCACAAGAAGCCAGGAACGCCGGTTATTATCCATATTTCAGACCCATTTCTTCGGGACAGGATACAGAAGTTATAATAGATGGTAAGCGAGTATTGATGTTTGGCTCCAACTCATATCTCGGGCTGACGAATGACCCGAGATTGAAAGAAGCAGCCAGGCAGGCAATAGAAAAGTATGGTACCGGCTGTGCGGGTTCCCGCTTTCTGAACGGTACGCTTGATATACACATGGAGTTGGAAAGAAGGCTGGCAGAATATGTTGGCAAGGATGATGCTATCATTTTCAGCACCGGTTTCCAGGTAAACCTGGGTGTGCTTTCTTCTCTTGCAGGGCGAAATGATTATCTGATACTGGATGAATATGACCACGCATCGCTGATAGATGGCAGTCGTTTATCATTTGCGCGTACGCTTAAGTATCGCCACAATGATATGGATGAGCTGGAAACCAAATTGAAGAACTTGCCGGAAGAAAGCGTGAAGATCATTGCTGTAGATGGCATTTTCAGTATGGAAGGTGATATAGTTAATCTGCCGGCTATCGTTCAGCTGGCAGAAAAATATCATGCTAACATCATGGTAGATGATGCGCATAGCCTTGGTGTAATAGGCCAGGCAGGTGCAGGTACGGCTTCTCATTTTGGTCTTACTGATAAAGTAGATATGGTGATGGGTACGTTCAGTAAATCGTTGGCATCGCTGGGTGGTTTCATCGCTGCGGATAACGCTACGATTGAATACCTGAAGCACCATGCCCGTTCGCTTATATTCAGCGCCAGCATGACCCCTGCTTCTGTAGCCAGTGTATTGAAAGCATTAGACATCATTCAACAAGAGCCGGAACATATCGAAAACCTGTGGAAGAATACCAACTACGCCATCGGCCTGTTGAAAAGCGAGGGCTTTGATATTGGTATTACAGAAACGCCGATTATTCCTATATACATAAGGGATAATGAGAAGACTTTCCGCATCACACGTATGCTGCAGGAAGATGGTGTGTTTGTAAATCCCGTAGTTTCTCCAGCCGTTCCGCCCGATGCTACACTGATACGCTTCTCGCTGATGGCGACACATACATTCAGCCAGATAGACGAAGCCATTTCCAAGCTATTGAAAGCATATAACGCTGTAATGCCTGTAGCCGTAAAAGAAAACGCATGATACAAATAGTACCCGTATCCGGTAAGCAGCAGCTAAAGGCTTTTATAGACTTTCCGCATGAGCTGTATAAACATGATCAGCATTATGTGCCTGAGCTATTTATAGAACAGCGCGAACTGCTTTCGCCGTGCAAA
>JANLJF010000013.1 GCA_029255605.1 Azovibrio restrictus | reverse complement strand
AAGAAACTGCAGTTACTGTCATCAACACTATTGATAGTAACTATACAATAGCCGTAAATAATACGATAGACTCTACAACCGTAGCACATAGCAATACAAAAGAGGCAGAAGCATTGAAGAACAAAAGAATAGATTCAGACATTAAAAGCCTGGTGCCTGTAAAAGAACCTCCTTATTTTGAAATAACTACACCAGAGCCGCGAGAAGGGGATGAAGAAGACAATGAAAAACCAACCAAAGCCACACTGGTTTCAATAGCATCGGTACCTGAAGTAGTATGCCAGTTATATGGTAGCAAAAAACAAAAATTGCTGGTATACCCTTCCAGCGGGCAATGGCAAACCATGTATCTTATTGCCCCACTTGCTGATAAAAAAATGCAGTGGAAAAAAACATTTATACAGCCTGAATATGAAGGCGTTAGCTATCCTACCTATAAAGAAGCTAAATTGAATTACAAAGGCAACAAATATGATGTAGTCGTTATTAGTTTTAAAGGCAAAGCCGTAGATGAAAAGCATCCTTATGGCATCCAGATAGCTAACAACCCCAATTTTTTAATATTTGGCGACCAACGTAATAATAATGAATTATATTTGTACGAGAACGGAAAGGTTGAGAGATTTATTCCTGCAAAAGATTTCAGGATAATAGATTAAGTGACATTCAGAGCGGCACTGGGTAATACTTTATACATCCCACCACACATCATATAAAACTTACGAAATCCACACAAATAACCAGTACAGGTAGGAATAACCTGTAGCTGATAGCATTATATATTTATTAAAAGTGCTATTACGTATTATTTTTATTAATTACAAATAATACTTTTACGGAATAGCGAAATTTTAGCTACTGTTGATAAATTGTGGATAATCTTATAATTTTATGCTACAGTGGCAATTGTGAATCTGATAATTTATAAACCATTCTGTATGGTGAATGTGAGGCTAACTATTCTACTACTAATCAACCTATTACTCTATTCAATTTACAGTAATGCCCAAACGGTTAGTTGTCCGCCAAATATAGATTTTGAAGCGGGGAATTTCAACAACTGGAATTTATATACCGGCACTTGCTGCCCTATAAGTACAGGCACGCTATCGGGGGCCATTACAGGCAGGCATACCCTGATGAGCGGCTCAGCAACAGACTTTTATGGTGGTTTCCCGGTGGTAGCACCATCAAGCGGTGTATATTCCTTAAAGCTAGGCAATACCAGCACGGGTGCTCAGGCAGAACGTGCAAGGTATTATGTACGTGTGCCAAGCGGTGTTAACAATTATAGCATTATTTTCAGGTATGCAGTAGTTTTTGAAGACCCGTCACATACGGCATCTGAGCAACCGAGGTTTGAAGTAAAAGCATATGATTCTACTACGAATACGGTAATTCCATGTAGCCATTTCACTTATGTAGCATCATCCAGCATACCGGGTTTTACCTTATCCAGCATGGGGCTAAATGTTTATTATAAATCGTGGACTACTGCCAGTATCAACCTTTCGGGCTATGCCGGCAGAACTGTTGCAATAGACTTTGCCAGTGGCGACTGCGATTTAGGCGCCCACTTCGGCTATGGATATGTAGATCTTAACTGCGGCCTTTTCCAGATAGCATATAATGCATGTGATACAGCTTCAACAGTTACATTAAGCGCACCTCCGGGCTTCAGCAGCTATTCATGGAGAGATTCTTC
The DNA here is from genome assembly GCA_029255605.1 of Azovibrio restrictus. GTDB lineage: Bacteria > Bacteroidota > Bacteroidia > Chitinophagales > Chitinophagaceae > Polluticoccus. The sequence goes on along the minus strand of JANLJF010000013.1, from coordinate 8,347 downwards.
AACAATGAGTGTAGTAGGCACTGGCCAGTCTATTACCATCACAAGGCCGGCAACCACCACCACTTATGCTGTAATTCTGAATCCTTACACAGGCTTCGGTTGTCCTGATACATTGTACACAAGGGTAACCATCAACAACCTGGCAGTTAATGCCACCAACGATACCAGCATATGCCGCAATACTACCCTGCAGCTCAATGCAGGTGCCACTGCTAACGCTACCCCGCTTACTTATAGCTGGACACCCACTACCAACCTTAGCTGCAGCACCTGTGCAAACCCTGTAGCTACTATTAATGGCGATGCTTTATACCGGGTAACGGTTACAGATGCCAACGGCTGCAGCAAATCGGATAGTGTACGCATCCGTTACAGTAATTTATCCTCTTCTCATAGCATTCAGAATGTGGGCTGTTATGGCGACAGTACAGGCAGTATAACCGTTACTCCTGCAGGAGGCAGAAACCCATACAGCTATAGCTGGAACACTACACCGGTAAAAACCACGGCTACTGCCACTAACCTGAAACAAGGCACCTATATAGTAACTATAACAGATAGTATAGGCTGTAGCAAAAATGATACAGGTACGGTAACACAACCTACACAACTAGATGCAGCTATCAGTACAATAAAGAATACCACCTGTTATAATGGCAACGATGGAATGGCTGTTGCCACTGCAACAGGTGGTACATCTCCCTACACTTTCAGTTGGAACAACACTCCTGCCAGTACCGGTGATACGGCAAAAAACCTGAATGCCGGTAACTATACCGTTACAGTTACAGACAACAAAGGCTGTAAAGACACAGCAAATGCCACAGTGTCTCAACCTGTAGCAATAGCAGCCAATGTTACTGCCCATGGCAATGCGAATTGCAATGGCGGCACAGGCTGGGCTACAGTAAGCGCCACAGGGGGAACCGGGCACTATACTTATAGCTGGAATACTACGCCAGTACAAATTACAGACACGGCAAGAAACCTGCCGGCAGGCACTTATATAGCTACCGTAACAGATAGCAACGGCTGCCAGGACACTGCTATAATAGTTATCACTCAGCCATCTACATTGAATGCCAGCGTTACGGCATCTACGGGGTTGAATTGCTTTGCAGGTTCCAATGCCACTGCTACTGTAACGGCAACAGGCGGTACCGGTCCATATACTTATAGCTGGAACACAACACCTAACCAAACAACCGCTACAGCTACAGGATTAAGTGCAGGCAACTATATAGCAACAGTTACAGACAATCTGGGCTGTTCAGATACAGCTTTAGTAATAATAGCACAACCGCCACTTTTAGATGCACACATCAGTGCCAGCAGCAATATCAATTGCAACGGCAACAATAACGGTAGTGCTACTGTTTCAGTATCGGGCGGCACACCTTCCTATACATATAGCTGGAACACCACACCTGTGCAGACAACCACTTCTATTTCGTCGTTAACACCCGGAAATTATGTAGTAACGGTTACTGATAGTAAAGGGTGTACAGATACGGCCGCTGTTACCATTACACAACCCAATGCTCTTACCGCATCTGCAGCTATCACTAATATCACCTGCTTTGGTAGCAATAACGGTACGGCAACAGCTGTGGTAAATGGTGGCACTACTCCATATACTTATAGCTGGAACACTACCCCTTCGCAAACTACCCGCACAGCTACAGGATTATCTGCAGGCACTTATATAGTAACTGTAACGGATAACCAGGGCTGTACAGATACGGCAGTAGCAACCATCACTCAACCGGTACAACTTATAGCCAATATTACAACCAATAAAAATGTAAGTTGCTACGGCAATAGTGACGGCTGGGCTTTTGTACAGGCAACTGGCGGTACCGGTGCTTATACCTATAGCTGGAACACTACCCCTGCACAAACTACCGATACAGCTAAAAACTTAGCAGCAGGCACATATATAGCTACCGTAACGGATACCAGCGGATGTACGGACACTGCTACAATAAATATTACGCAACCGGCGGCCCTAAACATATCTGTTGCCGGTGCTAATGTGAGTTGTTATAATGGCAACAATGGTAGTGCTACGGTAACGGTTACAGGTGGCACTGTTCCCTATACTTATAGCTGGAATACGACACCCGCACAAACTACCGCCACCGCTACAGGTTTAACGGCAGGTACTTATAACATTACAGTCACAGATGCCAATAATTGTACACGGACGGCTTCTATTACTTTAACACAGCCAACTGCGCTGAATGCATCTATTACTTCATTTACCAATACCAGTTGTAATCCTGCTAACACCGGTAGCGCTACTGTAGCTGCAACCGGCGGCACAAGTCCATATACTTATAGCTGGAATACAATACCCGCACAAACTACTGCTACTGCCACTACCCTTCCTGCCGGTGTATATATAGCTACTGTAACCGATGATAAAGGCTGTACCGATACGGCAATGGTTACCATTAGCCAGCCTACAACACTTACAGCCGGCATCAGCGCTATAACGCATGTAAATTGTAATGGCGGTAATAATGGTGCAGCTACGGTATCTGTATCAGGCGGCACAAGCCCTTATACCTACAGTTGGAACACGACGCCTTCTGCAACAACAGTTACCATAACATCGTTGACAGCAGGTAATTACATAGCTACAGTAACCGATGCTTTAGGCTGTACAGATACCGCACTGGCTACCGTTACAGAACCTGCCATTCTAAGTGCATCCATTGCTAACAGCAGCAATGCCAACTGCGCCAGCAGTGCTACGGGCTGGGCTACGGTGGGTGTAACGGGAGGTACTGCTCCATATACTTATAGCTGGAACACGAGTCCTGTACAAACAACAGCTACAGCTACGTCATTGGCAGCCGGCACTTACATAGCCACGGTTACAGACAGTAAGGGCTGCTTAGATACTGCTATTATTATCATTGCGCAGCCTATAGCTGTGAATGCTGCTATAACAAACAAAAGCGATGTAAACTGTAACGGCACTAAAACAGGCAGCGCTACGGTAACGGTTACAGGCGGCTTACCGGGCTATACCTACAGTTGGAATACAACTCCGGTGCAAACTACAGCTACAGCTACAAACCTTGCAGCCGGCACTTATATCGTTACCGCTACCGATAGCAGGGGGTGTACAGACACAGCGATAACAGTTATATCACAACCAACTGTTTTAGATGCAGGAATTGCCGGCTTCACCAATGTAAGTTGCAATGCCGGTACAAATGGCAGTGCCACAGTAAGTGCATCCGGAGGCACGAGTCCTTATGCCTACAGTTGGAACACAACGCCCCCCCAAACCAGCGCTACCGCAACGGGGTTAGCAGCAGGCAACTACAGGGCCATCATTACAGACAACAAAGGCTGCCTCGATACCGTAAATGTTACGATAACACAGCCTGCTACTTTAGTAGCTGCCATCAGCACTGCTACCGATGTTAGCTGCTATGCAGGCAGCAATGGTAGTGCAGGTGTATCTGTAAGTGGTGGCACTACGCCTTATACGTACAGTTGGAATACAACACCAGTGCAGACAACAGCATCGGCCACGGGTTTGCGTGGGGGTAATTATGATGTAATAGTTCGGGATGCTAAAGGCTGTGCCGATACAGCATCTGCTACAATATCCCAACCTCCATTACTTGATGCTGTGCTGACCGGCATTACGAATGCCAAATGTAACGGCGATAATAATGGTGCAGCAAATATCACTGTAAGCGGTGGTACGGCTCCATACACATATAGCTGGAACACAACACCACCGCAAACCACTCAAAACGCAGGCTCTTTACCCGCCGGTACTTATACAGTTACGGTAACGGATGCTAATGGCTGTATCGATACAACCATAGCGGTTATAACGGAACCTGTGCCTTTCACTATTACGGCTGCCGGCATGGAAAAAACCTGCGAAGGATACAGCGATGGTTCAGCAAAGGTTACCGGCATCAGTGGTGGCGCAATGCCGCTTGTATATAGTTGGAACACAACCCCTGCCCAGTCAACAGACTCTGCTGTTAAGCTGCCTGCCGGCACCTATACGGTAAAAGTAACAGATGCCAACGGTTGTGAAGCGATCGCAACTGCAGATGTTCAAAACTACCCTAAACCGGACTTGGCTTTAACACCGGATCAATATCTCTGTATTGGCAACGATATAAGCCTGGAGGCTTCGGGCGGTGTTACTTATAACTGGACCCCGCCAACTACCCTTACCTGCCCTACTTGTCCTAAAACCAATGCCAAACCAACTGTGACCACAACCTATACGGTGGACATTGTAGACAGCAATAATTGCCCTGCTACGGGCAAAGTAGCTATTACGGTGCTCACCAAAGGCGAAGTAGCAGTAGGGCCACCCCAGGAAGTGTGCGAAGGCACTAACATACAATTATACGCACGCGGTGGTAGTGAATATACATGGTGGCCCGGCGCATCGTTAAATAACGCAAACAGCGCCACACCACTCTCCAGTGCTACTACCCCAACACTATACCACGTAGCCATTAAACAAAATGAGTGTTTTACCGATACGCTCTCGCAAATGGTGAATGTAGTACCTATGCCGACCATAGACCTGGGGCCGGACAGAGAACGCGTAGCCGGACAGGAAATAACACTGGATGCTAAAGTGACCAACGCAACACGCATAGCATGGTCGCCCACATCCGGCCTTAGCTGTGCAGATTGCTACAGCCCCAAACTGATACTGGAGCGTACCGTAAAATATACCGCTACCGTATATAACAGCCTGGGCTGTGAAGCTAAAGACGATATTACCATCACGGTAAACTGCGACCAGTCTATATTATTTGTGCCCAATACATTTACCCCGAATGGCGATGGCGTGAACGATCGTTTCTATCCTTCCATCAGGGGTGTGAAAACCATCAAAGCGCTGAAAGTGTACAATAGGTGGGGCCAGATGCTGTTTGAAGCCTACGATTTTCCCGCCAATGACCCTAATTATGGCTGGGATGGTACTTTCAAAAACCAGGAACTAACACCTGACGTATTCGTATATATGATAGAAACGCAATGCGCCAGTGGTGAAAGAATATTTACAAAAGGCGATATTTCGCTGATCCGATAAAGAATATCAAAGTATAAACAAACCAGGAAGGCCGGAATTATCCGGCCTTTTTTCCTTTCCTGAAAAAAATCCCGCATTCGCATAGGGGTATTTGCATAAGTGGTTGTCGTACTATAAAGTGCGCGCGTTGAAAGAAGGAATTATCTTTGATGCCAGACTCACGGCCTACAGAATGGAAAACAGTACCAGCCCCATAGTATTGGTGAATGCCGATGCAGATGCTGTATTTGAACAGGTTTTCAAATCTCATTTTAAGAGATTGCACGCCTATGCCTGCACTATTGTAAAAGATGAAGACACTGCCGAAGAGGTGGTACAGAACATCTTTTGCAAACTGTGGGAGAAAAAAGAACAGTTGCAATCTCTGCAGTCGGTATCGGCCTACCTGTACAGGGCAGTATACAATGAAAGCCTGAATTACCTGAAACACGAAAAAGTAAAAGCCAATTATCAGTCATTTGCAGTAAAGAGTATGAGCGAGGCCGACGAAAATGCAGGGAAAGGCAGAATAGTAGAATTGGAAGAACGGGTGGCACAAGCCATGAGCGAATTGCCGGAACAGTGCCGCACCATATTTCACATGAGCCGGTTTGAGGATATGAAATACCGCGAAATAGCCGATAAAATGGGGCTTTCGATAAAAACGGTGGAAAACCAGATGGGCAAAGCCCTGAAACTGATGCGCATAAAACTGGCCGACTTTTTACCTATACTATGGGTGATATTGCTAAACATGTAAAAAGAAGAAGAAAGTGAACAGAAATCTAAGCCCGATGACAGATGACCTGCTGGTGAAATACCTGCTGGGCGAGGCTACCAGTGAGGAAGCGGCGCATGTGCAGCAATGGATAGCAGCCGATGCGGCCAATAAAAAACAGTTTGACCACTTTAGCCTGATATGGAATGAAAGCAAAAAGCTGTCCGTAAACAGTACTATTGATGAAAATGCCGCCTGGTTACGCTTTCAGCAACGTGTAGCACAGCAGGATAGCCATAAGGCTAAAACAGTATCTTTCAGGCCCATGCAGTGGATACGCGTAGCAGCTATACTTATATTAATGATAGGTATAGGCTGGGCTACTTATTATACCATAGATAGTGGCCGAATGATAGCATTGCATTCAGATAATAATATCCTTACGCAAACCCTACCTGATGGCTCAGTAGTAACGCTGAACAAAAATTCTACTATAAAATATCCGAAGCATTTCAAAGGCAATACCCGTGATGTAGAACTGGATGGTGAAGCCTTCTTCAATGTGGCTCCGGATAAAAGCAAACCTTTTTATATAACTGTGGATGAAGTAACGGTAAAAGTGGTAGGCACTTCTTTTAATGTAAAGAGTAACCATACCAAAACAGAAGTAGTAGTAGAAACCGGCATAGTAGAAGTAAGCAAAAACAATAAAGGAGTTGTATTAAATCCGAAAGAGAAAGCTACCGTACGTAGAAATGCCGATGCACCGGTAAAAGAGCAAAGCACCGATGAGCTTTATAACTATTACCGTACCAAAGAATTTGTATGCAATGCCACCCCACTCTGGCGACTGGCCGATGTGCTGAGCGAAGTGTACAATGTGAAAATAGAAATAGCTAATGCACAACTGTATAATCTACCACTCACAACCACATTCCACAATGAATCGCTGGATAGTATATTGCAGGTCATTAGTGAAACATTCAATATACAGGTTGAAAAAACGGGCGACCGTATCATACTCAAATAGCATTTTGCCTGCATGAATTATTTACACCGCTTAGTCACTTTAATATTCTTTATAATTATTGCCGGCCACAGCCATGCCCAATCTTTACTAAACAAACAGGTAAACATAGACATAAAAGGCAAAAAGGTAACCGAAGCGTTAAAGATCATCAGCAGGCAGGGTAACTTCTACTTTTCTTACAATAGCAATATCATAAGGCGCGATACCGCAGTAAACCTTAGTATCCGAAATAAGACTGTCCGGCAAGTGCTGGACATGCTTTTTGATGGCATGTATGACTATAGCGAATCGGGCAACCATATCATTATAGAAAGCACCGCCAACCAATACTGGTATGCTACGGGATACGTGGCCGATGCTACTACAGGTGAAAAACTACCCTACGCCAGTGTATATGAACGCAGGCAGTTTGTTAGCACTATGACAAATGAACAAGGCTATTTCAAGCTAAAGTTGAAAGACAGGCAGGCAGCAGCCAATTTATACATAAGCAAATCATGGTATCACGATACTATGATTGTTTGTAAGGCCAATTATAATACAGAGCTTTCGATTGTCCTGGCATCACAGGCTTTCGAGCTGGATTCGTTTGTAGTAACACAACATACAGGCGTAGAGCGCAATTGGTTCGGGCGCTTATTCCTCTCATCACGTCAGCGCATGCAGAGCATCAACCTGAGTAAATATTTTGTGAACAAGCCTTACCAGGGCTCTGTGCTACCGGGGCTTAGTACGCAAGGCAAGCTCAGCACACAAGTAGTGAATAAATTTTCATTCAACCTTTTGGGCGGTTATACGGCCGGTGTCAATGGTTTTGAACTGGGCGGGCTGTTCAATATTGTAAAGAAAGATGTGCGCTATGCACAGGTAGCAGGCCTTTTCAACCTGGCAGGCGGGGCATTAGATGGCTTCCAGATAGCAGGCCTGCATAATAACATATTGGATACCGCGACGGGCGTACAGGTAGCAGGCATCAGCAATTATGCCAAAGGCAAAGTAATAGGATCGCAGGTGAGCGGCATATATAACCATTCATCGGGCAATGTGCGTGGCGTGCAAGTAGGTGGTGTAGCCGGTTTTGCAAAAGATGGTGTAGATGGTGGCCAGATAGCAGGCGTATTTAATTATACAAATAAGAAAACGGAGGGTGTGCAGGTGGCAGGTGTAGCCAATTCTGTTATTGGCGAACTGGATGGTGTACAGGTATCGGGTGTAGCCAACCATGTTAATAAAGACGCTGATGGCGTACAGGTGTCAGGTGTTGTTAATTCCACCCTTGGTGTAATGACAGGCGTACAGGTATCGGGTGTTTTCAACTTTGCAAAAGATGTTAGGGGTATGCAAATAGGGCTTATCAATATTGCCGACACCTCTTCAGGTATGAGCATAGGCTTCATCAACTTCATATGGAAAGGCTACCATAAGCTGACCATATCTACCAACGAGGCCATGAATGTCAACGCTGCCATCAAGCTAGGCAATAAAAAACTGTATACCATACTTTTTGCTGGGCTCAATGCAGGTT
>JANLJF010000012.1 GCA_029255605.1 Azovibrio restrictus | reverse complement strand
TTAGTGCTGTGGTAGTATGTTTCGTCTGCCTTATCACTCCTTTGCTGCTTTATAAATGTTATTACTTCGGCGATCCTTTTTCGCCTTTACTAGAAAAATGGGTAGCGGCACCGGATAAGATTACTCTGAACTTCCACACTTCTTTGCAGCGGTTTAAAGAGTCAAAACTGCCGTTCCCTATCAACTTGTTGTTGCCCTCTTCAGCAAATTATTTCACTAGTGTGCTGGGTGTGGGCGGTCTGGTGCTGATAGCTTCAACATTATTTGTCCAGAAGTATAAAGCCGAGGTTATAGTATCCCTTAGCTGTATTGTACTCATTATATTATTAGGACAGCGTACTGCACGCTTTTTTATAGAACCCTATGTCTGGTTATTACCATGCTTTATGCTGTGTTATAAAGATAATGTAAGCGGAAAGGTGGTGTACTATGCAGCCCAATTGCAGTTCATAGCATTGCTACCTATATGGTTTCTGAGTATTTATTTTATTGGGAAAGGTATAATATCTGATGCCGGTAGGGACAAAGTAATGATAGCAATGGCAGTAGGCTACGCAGAAGCAAAATGGATAGATAGCAAACTGCCTGCCGACGCTGTAATAGCTACCACCATACGTTCGCGGTCATTATTGCCACGCAAGTATTATCCTATTGAATACCTGCACGCTTACCAGAGAGATACAGCAACTGCTGACAAACTATTCCGAGAGATGAAAGTGGACTATGTAGTAATGAGTGAAAACGAATACCCCTCATTCCGTAGCAGGTATACCGACGATACTGTTGCTACACATACCTTTTATAAGGCTACAAGAAACCCTATGAACAGGGCGAAATATAATCTGGCTATATACAGGGTGAAGAAATAGGCTATTTGCAGGCCTTCATATCAGGGTCAGCCATCAGGCTATCCAGGTGCTCAAAGGCATCCGACATCTTGGGGTATTTTTTCATGGCAACCTCCAACCGGCAATCGCACATAGACTTGGCAGCCGCATCGCTCATACCATCTTCTACAGCACCGGATATGCAGCCTTGCAGAAACAGGTCTTTATGCTCACTGTCCCAGCCACTGCAGGCCGTTAAAAAACAGGTAGCGAGCAGCAATAGCATAAGTTGTTTCATATTGTGTAGTTTTAAATAGTCAATAGTAAGTTACTAATAATATGCTGAACATAACCATTCTTTACGGGGCCATCAGGGAAGGCCGTCTTAGCATCCGCGCGGCAAAAGCTATACATAATGCATTGCAGGCAAGCGGCCAGGCCAATGTCACTTTTATAGACATTAAAGACTACAACCTGCCGGTAATGGAAGCCCGCCTGAAGGATATGGAAAACCCACCCGCCTACCTGTTGGAACTGAGCAGCAAAATAGAGAATGCAGATGGGCTGGTATTTGTGACGCCGGAGTATAATAACAGCTACAGCGGCGCTATGAAAAACGCCGTGGACTACTTTACTAAAGAATGGGCAAAGAAACCCATCGGAATTGTATGCGGCTCCAATGGCAAGCAGGGCGGTATCAATGCATCCAACCTGTTGCAATTGCTGGTACTGGCCATAGGTGCATTCCCTATGCCTTATAAACTGCTGGTGCCTGAATTGCATTTGTCGCTGGATGAAGAGGGCAAACCTCAGAATGAGATCATGCAAAAGAACCTGGACAGGTTTGTAAGCGAATACCTCTGGTTTGCAGAAGCCATATCCACTCAAAAGAAGAAACAAGGATAAATAACATAATACCTGCATTTTCATCCGCCTGTTTATCGTAAATTTGCAGCCGCATGAATTTGCAGGTGTTGCTGGGTTTATATCAAAATGATATCCGCTTAAAACAAATAGCGGCCGGCATCTCATTGCCCAGCCCGGCGCTCAGGGTTTACCTCGATAACCTCCGCGGCTCTTCCATCAACTTTATAGCCTCTTCCGTATGGCAGCAAAGCGATGCCAACCATGTGTTCATACTGAACGACAGGGAGGAAGCGGCCTATTTTCATAATGACCTGGAACAGCTTACCGGCGCGCTGGATATCTGCTACTTCCCCGATTCCTTCAAACGTTCGGGGTATTACAATGAGCTAAACAGCAGCCACGTGATGCTGCGTACAGAGGCGCTCACCAAGTTCAGCGCCGATACGGTGCACAAGAAAGTATTGGTTACCTATCCCGAGGCCCTATTTGAAAGGGTGGTGAACCCGAAGACGCTTTCGGGTAATATGATCAGCATAAAGGTGGGTGAGAACCTGAAGGTGGAAGCACTGATGGCACAGTTTGTAGAGTTGGGCTTTAAGCGCGAAGACTTTGTGTACGAGCCGGGGCAGTTTGCCATGCGGGGCGGCATCCTAGATATCTATTCCTTTGGCAATGAGCACCCTTACCGTATAGAGCTATTTGGCAACGAGGTAGATAGCATCCGCATCTTCAACCCGGAGACGCAGCTATCTGAAAGGAAGCTGTTGCAGGTATCCATCCTTCCCAATATCGAAACCAAGTTTGATACCAAGGAGAAGATATCATTGCTGGATTACCTGCCTGCCAATACCATCATCTGGGCAAAGGATTTTCACTTTACACATGGCCGCCTGGGCAAGATGGAAAGTGAGTTGCCCGACAAGATGAAACAAACAAAGGTGGCAGTAGATCATGATGAAGATTGGCTGAAGGAGCTGACCCCGGATGACTTTGAAACAACAGAGAACTGGCTGGCGCAAATAAAGAAACGCCACCTGATAGAATGGTATAACCACTCACTGGAAAAGCTGACGGGTGATGAGCCTACGGTTACATTGCAGTTTGCAACGGAGGAGCAGCCGGTATTCAACCGCCAGTTCAATATGCTGATAGAAGACCTGCAGAAGCGGGGCGTGCAGCAATACACGGCGTACATCTTTGCAGAGAACCCCAAGCAGTTGGAACGCCTGCGCAGCATCTTTGAAGACCTGAATGCGCAGATAAACTTTGTGCCGCTGCCTGCAGCCATCAGCAAGGGTTTTATAGACCATGAGAAAAGGGTATTATGTTATACCGACCACCAGATATTTCAGCGGTATCATAAATACAAGGTAAAGCAGGCATATACCAAGGGCAAGGCACTGACACTGCGCGCCCTCAAAGAACTGCAACCGGGCGATTATGTTACGCATATAGATCACGGCGTGGGTGTATATAGTGGCCTGCAAAAGATAGATGTGAATGGCAATATGCAGGAAGCCATCCGTATCATTTATCGCGATAATGATGTGCTGTATGTAAACATCAACTCGCTGCATAAAATAAGCAAGTACACCGGCAAGGAAGGCACCAAGCCAAAGGTGAACAAACTGGGCAGCGATGCATGGGAAAAATTAAAGAACAAGACCAAGAAGCAGGTTAAGGATATCGCCAGCGACCTGATAAAACTATATGCTAAGCGCAAAGCATCTCAAGGCTTTCAGCATAGCCCCGATAGCTATCTGCAAACAGAGTTGGAAGCATCTTTCTTTTATGAAGATACGCCCGACCAGAGCAAGGCTACGGCCGATGTGAAGCGCGATATGGAATCGCCCGCACCTATGGATAGGCTGGTGTGTGGTGATGTGGGCTTTGGTAAAACAGAGGTGGCGGTACGCGCGGCCTTCAAAACGGTGGGCGATAGCAAGCAGGCTGCCATACTGGTACCCACTACTATCCTGGCTTTCCAGCACTATCAAACCTTTAAAGACCGCCTGCGCGATTTCCCTTGTACGGTCGATTATGTAAACCGTTTCAAGAGTACGAAGGAAAAGAAGGAAACACTGAAGCGATTGGAAGAAGGTAAGATAGACATCATCATAGGTACGCATGCACTGCTGGGTAAAGATGTAAAATTCAAAGACCTGGGGCTGCTGATAATAGATGAAGAGCAGAAATTTGGTGTAGGTGCCAAAGAAAAGCTGCGCGAGCTGAAGGCCAATGTAGATACGTTGACACTTACCGCTACACCTATACCACGTACCCTGCAGTTCTCACTAATGAGCGCACGTGATTTGAGCATCATGAACACACCACCACCCAACCGCCAGCCGGTACATACAGAGGTGATGGTGTTTGATGAATATGCTATACGCGATGCCATCTACTTTGAAACCGAACGTGGCGGCCAGGTTTACTTTGTGCACAACCGTGTACAGAGCCTGCCGGAGATGGTGACCCTGCTGCGCAACCTGTGCCCCGACCTGGAAATAGGTATGGCACACGGGCAGATGGAAGGGCATAAACTGGAAGAAGCCCTGTTCGACTTTATAGACCATAAGTATGATGTGCTGTGCTGTACCAACATAGTAGAGAGCGGGGTGGACATATCGAACGCCAATACCATTATTATAAACAATGCGCACCAGTTTGGCCTTAGCGACCTGCACCAGTTGCGCGGGCGTGTGGGCCGTAATAATAAAAAGGCCTTCTGCTACCTGATGGCTCCGCCGATGAGCCTGCTGCCTAATGACAGCCGTAAGCGCCTGCAAACACTGGAGCAATTCAACGAACTGGGCAGTGGCTTCCAGATAGCCATGCGCGACCTGGATATACGTGGTGCGGGCAACCTGCTGGGTGGCGAGCAAAGCGGGTTTATAGCAGAGATAGGCTTTGAAATGTATCAAAAGATACTGGCCGAGGCTATGCGCGAACTGAAGACCAGCGACTTTAAAGATGTTTTCAGCGAAGAGTTGGAGCGCAAGAAGGACTATGTAAGCGACTGTACCATAGATACCGACCTGGAGATACTGATACCCGATAGCTATGTAGAAAGCATTACAGAGCGCCTTTCGCTATATACCCAGCTGGATGATATAGAAGACGAAGCCAAGCTGAATGAATTTGCACTGGAACTGGTAGACCGCTTCGGGCCGTTACCCAAACAGGTAGAGGAGTTGTTTACGACTATTCGCTGCCGTGCAATAGCTAAAGAATTGGGCTTTGAAAAGCTGATATTGAAGAACGAACAAATGCGCCTGTACTTCGTCAGCAATCCCGATTCGCCCTATTTTGAATCAGCTATCTTCAACCACATCCTTTCTTATATACAGGTGCAAACCAAAAATGCGCGCCTGAAGCAGGTAGGCAAAAACTTTATGCTGATAGTAGACAGGGTAAAGAACATGGGCGATGTGCTGTGGTTCCTGGAAGGCATTGAGAAAACACAGCCGCAACAGGCTTAAGACGAAATTCATATCTACATATTCCTTTTATCTGGTGGTTAATGTATCTTGGCTGCAAATTTGCCCCTACGCCTTGTTTGCCCCCGAGGCTCTGTATGATATCATACCTGACAACTTCGTTGGCTATAAGGCCATATCTGTTTACCAGCACAAACAAACTGCATGGAGAAAATAAAAGTTGTAGTTGCCGATGACCATCATATATTACTGGATGGGCTGAAAGCTTTATTGCAAAAACAGAAAGATATAGAGATAACAGGCCTGTATACAGATGGTAATGAACTGTTCGATTCGTTGCCCGGCACCAAGCCCAATATTGCTATTGTTGACATCAACATGCCCACCATAAAAGGTGACGCACTTACACGCAAGATAAAAGAGTTTTATCCGCAGGTGCATGTAATAGCACTCTCCATGCACGATGATGCCCAGCACATCATGGAAATGATAGAAGCCGGTGTAAGTGGGTATCTGTTGAAAAATGTAAATGATAAAGAGCTTATTGAAGCTATACGCTTAGTAAGTGATGGCAAAATGTACTTCTCTGCCGAAGTATCGGAAACCATTACTACCATGGTAGTGCGCCAGCAAAAGAAATTGGAAGAGCCCGATGAGCCACGCCTTACGGAAAGGGAAATAGAAATACTGAAGCTGATAGCACAGGAATACAGCAATGCCCGCATAGCCGAAACACTTTTTATCAGTGAACGGACAGTAGAAACCCACCGCAAAAACATGCTGCGAAAAACCAATAACAAAACAGTAGTAGGCCTGTTGAAGTACGCTATCGAAAAGCAGCTTTTATAATCCACCCGCGCCTTTTCTCCGTACCAGTACGGATATAAAAATACCTTACAAGGTGTATTGAGCACGCCTTGTGGTGAAAGTAGTTTTGTGCCTGCATCCTTACGGATAAATCCATTTGCAAACATCAAAATTACTTAAAATGAAAAAGCTATCTTATTTGCTCGCCCCCGTTTTAGCCTTTGCCGTATTGGCTACATCTTGTACGAAGGAAGATGAACCTGCCCCTACATCAACACCCACGCCAACCCCTACCTCCGGCCCTACACCCCCATCGCCTACCCCAGGTGGTGATATCAGCGGTGCACTGATAAGCATCAACATGGTATATAGTTCTACACCTGCCGGTTCGCCATTCCCTATCGAGCTGGAAACGGAAATAGGCACTGCTATATTTTACAACACACCCGGTGGCAGCACTTATGTAGATGCCGGCGCAGTATCTGTAAATGATAATGCACTGGAAAAACAAAGCAATAATACTTATACTAAATTTGCTACTACCGGCATGACACCTTCTTCGCTGCAGTTCTCAAACGGTTCTAACTGGACTGTAGCGGGCAGCTCAAGCGTTACCGGTTTCTCGCATAGCCACGCTACTACTTTCCCTAAATTTACAGGTACGGTACCAACTACTGTAACCAAATCAAGTGGCGTTACCCTGACATTAAATAGCTCAACTGTAAAAGGTGCAGACTCTGTATATGTGCTGGTAGCTGCAGGTAATGCAAGCGTACTGAAATCATTTGCAGCCAACGCCGGCACTGTAACCATCAGCGCATCAGACCTGTCGGGCCTGCCTACTGTTTCAGACAATACTGCCCTGTTTGAAGTATGTCCTTTCAGCTACTCTTTCGCTACCAAGAACGGCAAGAAATATGTATTCATAAAAGAAGAGGCAATAGTTAAAAACATCAATATTAACTAAGAGAAGAGACAACGGTAAAATCCTCTTTCTAAATGCAAGTTGGAGGGTGGATTTATCTGAGCGGGGCTTCTGCCCCGCTTTTTTCATAATATGCAAATTGAAAACGGGAGCCTGCAGCTCCCGTTTTCAATTTATAGTTTTATCAAATCATCTGTCTTGCTATCGTAAAAGTGATACTGTGTGATGGGGGCATTGTTGTCTACCGCCAGTTTCAGTTTTATCTTATGCATGGCCGACCATTTTTTCAGCAGCGACTTTTTAAAGAAGTTGCCTTTGGTAATATAGGCCTCCATTATCGGGTGCACATGCAGTGTCAGGTCGCGATGGCCCTGGTTGATGAGATAATTCAGGTCTTTTTCTATCTCATCTACTATCAGTATAGATGGGCCTATCTTGCCGGTACCTTTACAGGTAGGGCATACTTCAGCCGTAGATATATTCAGTTCCGGGCGCAGGCGCTGGCGCGTTATCTGCATCAGGCCAAATTTTGAGATAGGCAGTATGGTATGCCTTGCCCTGTCGTTTGCCATGAATTTTTCCATAGCATCCAGTAGTTGCTTTTTATTATCGGGCAACTTCATATCTATGAAGTCGATGATAATGATACCTCCCAGGTCGCGCAGGCGCATCTGGCGGGCTATTTCAGCCGCGGCTTCCAGGTTGGTAGCCTGTGCATTCTGTTCCTGCCCGGCATCGTTGCTACGGGTGCCGCTGTTTACATCTATTACGTGCAGTGCTTCCGTATGCTCTATAATAAGATAAGCACCGCTCGATAAATTCACTGTTTTACCGAAAGATGCTTTTACCTGTTTGGTCACCCCATACTGGTCGAAAACAGATGTACCGGTATTGTGAAACGATACGATATCTTCCTTTTCAGGAGCTATGCGCGATATGTATTCTTTTGTTTCGTTGTGCAGCTTTTTATCGTTCACCACTATTTTCTGAAAGCTTTCGCTCAGCAGGTCGCGCAGGATGGATGTTGTTTTATCCTGTTCGCTCAGGATGATCTGCGGGGCTTTCGCACCTTTCAGGTTCGCCTGTATCGATTTCCACATCTCTGCCAGTTCCAGCAGGTCGGTATGCAGTTCGGCAGTATTCTTACCTTCTGCAGCCGTGCGTACGATAACACCCATATTCTTGGGCTTGATGGCTTCTACTATCTTCTGCAGCCTTTTACGTTCGTCGGCCGAATGTATCTTGCGCGATATAGCTACCGTATCATTGAAGGGTGTCATTACCACAAAGCGGCCGGGCAGCGATATTTCGCAGCTGAGGCGCGGGCCTTTGGCAGAAATGGGTTCCTTTAATATCTGTACGAGTATTTCGGGCTTGGGGTTGGCTACGTCTGTTATCTTACCTGTTTTTACAATCTCCGGCTCATTTTTAAAATGGCCGAAATCGCTGCCCCATGATGGGTTTCCGTCTATCGATTGCTTGGTAAATTTTACCAGCGAACGGAAGTAAGGACTGAGATCGGTATAGTGAAGGAAGGCATCTTTTTCGTATCCTACATCTACAAATGCCGCGTTGAGTCCCGGCATTAGTTTCTTAACCTTGCCAAGGTACAAATCGCCCACGGCAAAGGCATCCTGGCCGTGCTGATAATGCAGCTCAACCAGTTTTTTATCTTCCAGCAAGGCGATTTCCACCCCTTCACCGGAAGCATTAATAATAAGTTCTTTGTTCATCACCGTCGTTTTTCCAAAGCATACACTTGGCCGGTGCGCATTCCTGAATTAGAAAATCTAAAAAAACACATTAATAGCAGAAAGCCTTACATCTTTTGATAGCTTTAATAAACATCAAAGCAAGCAAAAAATGTAAGGAAATCTATTTGCAAGAAGTGTGAAGGAAAAGAAAGCAGGAAAGACCGGCTTTTAAAACCTCAAATTATTTCTTCTTCTTATGACGGTTCTTTCTCAGACGTTTTTTACGTTTGTGAGTAGCAATCTTATGTCTTTTTCTTTTCTTACCACAAGGCATACACTAATAATTTTATAGTTACTTAAAAGATTTTATATACGCATCTATTTCCTGGCTGAACTCGGGCTTGTTCACTATCTTCTTACATTTTTCAAGTAGCTCGATAGCTTTTGCCTTGTTCCCGTTGCTTTTATATGCCTCTGCCAAGAAGTAGAGTGCTTCCGTATTTTCAGGT
This sequence comes from Azovibrio restrictus, assembly GCA_029255605.1. Taxonomy (GTDB): domain Bacteria; phylum Bacteroidota; class Bacteroidia; order Chitinophagales; family Chitinophagaceae; genus Polluticoccus. The sequence goes on along the minus strand of JANLJF010000012.1, from coordinate 1,004 downwards.
TCCTGTTTCAGTACTGTTTCAAAGCGCTGTATTGCTTTGTCGTTTTGTCCCGATTGTAGTGCAAAGCGCCCTAACATCAGGTTGGCCGGTATATGGTCGGGCTTTTCACTGGCAATGCCTAGCAGCAATTGTATGCCTTGCATTGGTTGTGCGGTACCTTCTACATACGCTGCCGCCAGCGCCATCTTCACAGTATCGTTGTTGGGGTTGATCTGCAGGGAACGGTTGAAACAATCAATAGCTTCTTGCGCTTCCCAAGCCTGCATGGCAGGTGACCCTCCCCTCTGCAACAAGTCCAAAAATATTTGGCCTGCAAAGTTGAGGTTTTTTTCTGAATTCTCCAACTTCGCAGATTTTGCGTAATAATAAGCCGCTGCCGGAAACTGTTTATGCTCCTGCCAGTGTTTGGCCATATCCCAAAATACAGGAGCCATAGCCGACGAATCGGTTATGGCTACCAGTTGTTTTTCTATAGTTGCAATTTCTGCAGCTGCATGCTCAGGTAATTGCCTGCGTGCTGCAGCAAGTATTGAATCGGCAGATGCAGGCTGCATATTGCCACCCTGGTGCATATCACCGGTGGCTGCCGGCATGGCTGCCTTATCTTTCGATGCAGGCGGCACGGTATTGCCTCCCCAGTATAATATGGCTATAAGCGCTATGGCCGCAGCAAGCGAGATATAATGTATTGGTCGCAAAAACTAAAAATTTCTGCGCAAAGTTAGCGAATCGCATCCGTACCAGACGCAGTTGCCATCATTATTCCTTTTCAGCCATTTCAGCATCCTGTTCATGATGCTCTTTCAGCTCGTGCTTTGATTCTTTCACCGCCTGTACAAACTCTTTTGCAGGTTTGAAAGCAGGTATGAAATGTTCGGGTATCTCTACAGCTACATTCTTCTTGATATTACGTCCAATCTTCGCTGCACGTTTTTTTAGAATAAAACTACCAAAGCCACGAACATACACAGGTTCACCTTCTACCAGCGAAGATTTCACTTCTT
>JANLJF010000011.1 GCA_029255605.1 Azovibrio restrictus | reverse complement strand
GCATCCAGTTCGTTCAGCATGTTGATACGGGTAGTCTGCCCGCTAAAATCAACAGATGTTTTGTTGTCAGCACCTTTAAATATTTCGAAATAGTTGGTGCCGGAATTTAATCCAACATAGGGTACTTTCACGTTTTCACCTGCAGGTACAGAAGAATCACCTTTAGTACAAGATGCAAACACAACAGCCGCAAAACCGGCAGTTATAAGTAATTTATTTTTCATTCGGGTGCTTTTGTGGCCGCAAAAATATCAACCGCTACTATAAGCGGCTTTCAAAATCGGGAAAAAAGCAAAAAGGCATCATATGCCTATATAGCAAAAGGCCGGGTATTCCGGCCTTTTGCTATATATAAATTAAACGTTTACATCCTTTTAATAGTACACCCTATCGATTTAGTACTGTTAGGGTCAGCAGGCTTATCGGCGAGCATATTATCTATCGCTGCCTTCAGAAACAGCTCTTTGGATTCTGCAGGATTTGAGGGATTATCTTCCATAGCTCCTTTATAAACCAACTTGCCATTACCGTCAAAAAGGAATACCTCGGGGGTACGGGTAGCACCAAAAGCATCGGCCACTTTCGATTTATCGTCCACTACATATGGTACTTTATAGCCCTGCTTTTTAGCATAGGTAGCCATGGCATTGTAAGAATCTTCTTTATCGCGTTGCGCTTCGTTTGAGTTGATGATTATCATGCCTATGTTTTGGCTTTTAGCATAGTCGATGGCTTCTTTGGTGCGTGCCTGGCTTTTTATCACATAAGGGCAAGTGTTGCAGGAAAACATAACCAGCAAGCCTTGCTTTGTAGCTGCTTTGCTTAGTGTAACGGTTTTACCATCTGTAGATTTCATGGCTGCATCTGGAATAGGGAGGTTGCTGCCGATGTCTATGCTTTGAATGTTGTTTTGTGCATAGGCTGCTCCCCCAACAGCTATAGCAGCTATAAATAGTAACTTTTTCATATGAACACAGTTTTATTTTTAAAATTATTGCATTCGGCCATTGCAAAATGCTAAAGGTTTACAAAATCACTTCTTATTTAATTCAAGACTGATATTTTCATCGCCCGGTTGATATGGCAGGTAGGTAACGATAAACTGGAACATCTCATCGGTAGCACGCATACTACCATTCTGGTCTTTTACCAAGCGTGGCGGACTGAAGGGGTTATTAAGATTGTGCCTTGTATTATCATAAAAACCTTCAGCAACTATAGTACTCCCCTTTGGTATCTTCACCATCTTTTTGAAGGTGTAGAAATACTGCCAGTTGAAATCCCAGTTAGGTATAGAAATGAGCCTGATCGTATCGCCATCAGGCTTCAGGGCATAGGCCTTAAAGCTTTTACCAAGCAGGTGCATGTGGGGGTTGACAGTGAGTACCGATATGTCATTAGCTATCGTAAAACGGCTGGATACCTTCTTAGTGGTATTCGGCTGCAGTATCAAATCGGGTTCCACAGGTGCTACGCCCAGCGTACCCAACTGAAACTCCTGCACCGGGCGCTTAGGCGGTACAGGTGAATAAAAGATATTGATATAGGAACTATCCCAAACGGCACTATCGCGGGTAAAGCCGTAATGAAGATCGTTCAGCAGGAAAGCACCTTTGCGCGGCAAGATGTAACCGCCAATGCCTTCGGGGTATTTTTGCCCGAATACACCGGGCAGGTAGTTTACCACCGACTTCTGCAATACCGGATAACTACCATCATCGTTGGGTAATCCTAATTTCTCGTATGCCTGCTTAATGGTACTGTCTTCTACCATGTCAAGTATCTGTTCTCCCGCATATACATCCTTTTTCTTATCAAAATCGTACTTCACCATATCGCCATTTACATGGTGCACTACGTTAGTATTTCCTGCTACAAACTCTACAAGGCTTACGTATTTATCTTCGGGCAACTCAAAAGGCACTTTTACCAACAGAAACTTATCACTACTATTGGCAGGTAAAAAATATGGTTTCACGGGAATGCGCAAGTCGGGTATGCCTACCGTTGAACCATTAGGGAAATCTGGCAGTACGGGCATCTTATCTGCCGGGCCTTCTTCCAGCCCATCTTTTACCCATTTATCCAGTATCTGTATATCCCTTTCACTCATTACCCTCTGGCCCACAAATTCGGTATAATGCGGGTCGGCCGGCCAGGGCGGCATAATGCGTGCCTTAGTAACATAGGCCATACCTGTTGCATACTTTTTAGCATCCTGGTAGGTAATAAGGTTAAAGTGTGCACCACCATTAGGGCGATGGCAAACGGCGCAATTGTTGTACAGCACAGGTGCCACATGTTCTGTAAATGTAACTTTAGCCGGCAACTGCTCTTCACTACTGCAGGCGTGCAGGACACAACATGCAGCTATTGCTGCTATACTAATTCCTTTTTTCCTCAGCTGCATTTTCAAATTTTCCGAGTAAAATACTCACGTTAAGTTCATAACCTAATAACAATACCATAGTAATCAGCCATATCCATATCATAAAGGCTATCAGCGTACCGATGGAACCGTAGACTTTATTATAGTTGATAAGGTTATTTACCAGGAAGAAAAACACGACTGTAGTAAGCAGGCACATAACCGTAGCAAATACAGAGCCCGGCGACACAAACCTGAAACGATGTGTAAGGGAAGGGCCGTAAGAATAAATGATAGAAATAGTACTGAACACCAACCCTACCAGTATCAAGCCACTGAATATCTTTACGGCTATTACGTTATTAAATATCTTCAGAATAATATCATTCACCGCCTCCGTTTGCAGGATAAGGGCAGCCAGGGAGATGATAACAACACAAATGGTCATCAATGTCAGCTTGATGGCTGTCCATCGCCTTTTAAGTGCAGAGCGTTTTACATACACTTTCAGGCCACGGTCGAAGCTATTCATGAGCCCCATCATGCCATTTGAAGAAAACACGATGGTCATTAAGATACCGAACGACAGGAGGTCGGCATGCTGGTTGTTCATAAAATCGATAAACACATTGGTGAAGGTGCGTTCGATATTAGGATTCGGTGCCAGCAGGTCTATGATGTCTATGATGGTTTGCTCCACATCGCCCAATGGCAGGTAAGGCACCAGGGCAAAAAGGAACAACAATGTTGGCGGTATGGCCATCAGGAAATTGTACGTTACCGCTGCCGCACGTACGTTTATCTGCGTATTGTTTATCTCGCGAAAAAAGAAACGTGCGACATTATATAATGACACCCCGTGAAAACCCGGCAAGACCGTATGCTTCGCCCACGACGATACGGTACGTACCAAGGCGTGATTAATAATAGCGGACTCCAGTCTTGTCATACCGCAAATTACGGTCAAAGATTGCTTTGAATGAAATCTGTCATCCTTTTATATAGGTGATGGCGTGTATTGCCGCCGGATATGCCATGTGCCTTGTTAGGGTAATACTCCCCGTCAAAATCCTTATTTGCCTTTATCAGGGCATCTGTAAGCATTACTGCATTCTGAAAATGCACATTGTCATCGGCCGTACCGTGTATCAGCAGAAATTTACCTTTCAGGTTGGCAGCCATCTTTTCAGGGGCATTATCATCGTAGCCCTGCGGGTTTTCTTTTGGTGTGCGCATGTAGCGCTCGGTATATATATTATCGTAGTACTTCCAGTTGCTCACCGGCGCTACGGCAATGGCCATTTTAAATACATCACTGCCTTTGAACAAGCAAGTACTACTCATGAAACCACCATAGCTCCATCCCCAAATGCCAATGCGGCTTTTATCAATATAGGGCTGATTAGCTAAATAACGGGCGATGCTGATCTGGTCGTCGCTTTCATATTTACCCAATTGCAGATACGTTTTCTTTTTGAATGCTTCGCCACGGAAGCCGGTACCTGTGCCGTCGGCGCAAAAAACGACATAGCCTTTTTCCGCCAGCATCTGGTGCCAGAAGAAATCGCGTATCGGGAAACGGTCTGCTACTTCCTGCGAACCGGGGCCACTGTATTGATACATAAGTACCGGGTACTTTTTGCTTGCATCAAAATTAGGCGGCGTTATCATCCATGCATTAAAAGTAGTGCCGTCTTCACCGGTTACCTGCTTGAAGCTAATAGTGCCAAGCTCGTACTGCTGCATGGTTTCCTTCAGTTCTTTATTATCTTCCAGCGTACGCAGCACTTTGCCTTTATTATCTATCAGGCTGAATACCGGGGGCTGGTCGAGCCTAGAGTGTTTATCCAGGAAATAGTTGTAGCCTTCTACCTTGGTGATAGCGTGCGTGCCGTCGGTACCGGTCAATGTCTTTTTACCTTTGCCATCCCAACTTATGGAATACATTTTACGCTCCAGTGGTGTTTTTTCAGCAGCAGTATAATAAACCACTTTGCGTTTTTCATCGACGCCTATAATGTCGGCTATGTCAAATTTACCGGGTGTCAAGTCGGTTAGCTTCTTCTTTTTCCAATCCCAGCGATACAGGTGGTTATATCCATCGCGGTCGCTATCGAAAAGGAAAGATGAATTATCCGGCAGGAAAGCAAGGTTATCATTTACCTCTACGTACGATTTATTTTCTTCTGTATATACAACTTGCGTGGCACCCGTTAATGCATCTGCAAACAGCAATTCCAATTTGTTTTGCAGGCGGTTCATACGGTATATACATAGCTGTGAAGGATCATTGGTCCATTTGATGCGCGGAATGTACTGGTCTGTTTCCGTACCCAGGTCGGCATTAACGGTAGTTTTCGTTTTTGTATCGTACAGCTTTATCTGGATAACAGAATTAGGTTCACCTGCTTTGGGATATTTATACGTGTAGTTATCAGGATACAGGTCGAAATACCTTGGCATGATGAATAAGGGCACGCCCGACTCATCGAACCTGTAATAAGCAATATACTTGCCATCGGGCGACCATGAGAAAGCCTGCGAAAAACCAAACTCTTCTTCATACACCCAATCGCAGTTACCATTTATTATCTTGTTCCATTCGCCATCGGTAGTTACAGCATCTACACTACCGCTTTCCAGGTTCATTATGTATAGGTTATTGCCTTTTACATAAGCCAGTTGCTTATTATCGGGCGATAAGGTAGCATGCAGCACCTTATCATTGCTTACCTTGCGGATGGTGCCTGCCGCTATATCGTATAGATACACATCGTTCAAAGCAGAGCGGCGGTAAATGTGTTCTGTACCTGACTTCAGCAACAGGAACTTCTCATCCTTACTGAAGCTATAGTCATCTATCGTAATGGCCTTGCCATCTACCGGGTGTGCCTGGTTATCGAAAAGGATGGTACCTGCTTTACCGCTGGCTACATCATAGGTACGAATCAGTTGTTTATTGCCTTCTGCATCCAGTTTGGTGTAGGTCTTGCCATCCTTCATACCATTAAAGCCGGGTACACTTTTTATCCTGAAAGTATTGTTCTTAAACAGGTCATCCAGTGTTATCTGCTTCTTAGCCGTTTGAGCAATGGATACCTGGCAGGTAAATATTGCCAGCAACAACCACGTATATTTCATAACCGAATAATATATAGATGCACCAAAAATACTATCCCTGCTGCGTAGATTAAAATACAAAAGCGTGAGAAACAGGGTGAAAATGAAAAAGCCCGGTATAGTACCGGGCTTTCGGATATATTCCTGAATTCGATTAATAGTCGATCGTAGCCTGGATACCCCTATCTATAAGGGCTTCTGCCTTAGGGCGCAGAAACTCGAAGCTGCCCCTTTTTACACCGCATTTGCCTTTGTGATGAATGATGAGTGCGCACTGTTCGGCCTGTTCAGGGTAGTGTTCACATATTTCCATCAGTGAATCGATAACATGGTCGAATGTGTTTACATCATCGTTCCATACTATCAGGCTGTGGTGTTCGGCCACAAGCACATCCTGTTCCGCATCTTCCTGTGTTTGCCAACGGGTGCTCATATGCTTATGCAGTTTTTTTTGCAAATATAGGATATTTCGTGTTTTGACGCATGAAGATAGCAGCAATATCTTTGCAAAATGTTTTCAAAAAAATCGATGGAAGAACTGGGCAGGCAGGATGCCGAAACAGCTAAAGGTGCAGCGAAACATCCTGTCATTGTGATACTGGATGATGTGCGCAGTATGCACAATGTAGGTGCTGCCTTCCGTACCTGCGATTGCTTTGCAGCCAGCGCGCTGTACCTGTGTGGTTATACGCCTGCCCCACCCCATCGCGATATACATAAGACAGCACTTGGTGCAACTGATACGGTAAGCTGGAAACACTTTGCCACCACTATGGATGCCGTGCAGGATGCGAAGACCGCAGGTTATAAAATATATGCAGTAGAGCAGGCACATAACAGCACACAGCTACAGGATTTCAATTGGGACAGGCAAACACCGATAGCACTGGTATTTGGCAACGAAGTAAGCGGCGTAAATGAGGAAGTGCTGGCTATGGCTGATGGTTGCATAGAGATACCGCAATGGGGTGCCAAACACTCTTTGAATATATCAGTAAGTGTAGGCATCGTGCTTTGGGAGCTGGTACGCAAACATTAGTTTTAGCATATGAATATAGATTACACAACCCTGATGCAACAGAAGACTGAAAATGAGCTGCGCGTTTATATTGAACAATGCGAAAAATATACACCCGAAGCAATAATGGCAGCAGTAGCGGAATTGAAGCAAAGAAATGCTACCGTATCTAAGGAAGATATGGATATTATAAGTGCAGCTTTACAACATAAAGCAGAGGAAAAACAAGTACTAGCACAAGCTCCTATAACAAGGAATGTAGTGGATGATACAGATGCACCTCAATATTATTCCGTAAAAGCTATATATGGCTTTTCCATTTTCTTTACGGTATTAGCCGGAGCACTTTTATTGCGTAGTAACCTAAAAAGGGCGGGGGAAGGAAAAGGCGCTGTTATAACTTTAGTATACGGTATCGTTTATACATTAATTGTAATTATTGTTATGAACCTGATACCTGACAATAAGCGATCGAGCTCCCTAACTTACTTATTGAATGCCGCCGGAGCAATTGTGCTAGATAAAGTACTTTGGAAGAAATACTTGGGAGATATAAAATATAGAGCAAGGCCATTCTGGATTCCATTGATTATCTGGATAATTATTTGTGCAATTTTAATAGGGATAGTGTTAGTAGGCCAATAATGGGGAGCTAAACACTCTTTGAATATATCTGTAAGCCTGGGTATTGTGCTTTGGGAATTGGTAAGATAATACCGATATAGATAAGTACAATCTGCCCGATAAAGACATTCCGTTAATTTGGCTGCCAAAACATTTTGACTTATGACCTTGGCAGAAACATATACCAATCAACTGAAACACGTAGCGGCAGCCAACAAGCGTATGCTGGAACGTATACCTGCAGATAAGCTGGACTGGAAACCGCACGCAAAATCAATGAGCCTGGGAAGGCTTGGCATGCATATAGCCGAGCTGCCTGTTTGGGTAAACCGTTTGCTGGAAGCAGATCATTTCGATTTTTTTGCTACCCCATACAAACCTAATGTCCCTGATAGCCTTGAGCAAATCTTGCAGGAATATGAAATAAGATTAGCAGCTGCTATAGATGCATTAAGCCTGGCAACTGACGAGCAACTGCAACAGCATTGGCAACTACGCAAAGGCGAAACGGTACTTTTTGACCTACCACGCACCAGCGTATTAAGAAACGAGCAACAACATATGGTACATCATAGAGGGCAACTGTCTGTATACCTGCGCCTGCTGGATGTACCGGTACCCGGCATCTTCGGCCCCAGCGCCGATGAGCGATAAAAAAGCGTAACTTTCAAGTTATACAGGCAGATGTGACATACCGGTTTTATATACTTTGTTTAGTGCTCTGTTCTCAAGTAGCTACTGCACAGGAAACATTTATTGGCGTACGCCAGGGTACCTCCCTGTGGCTCAATAAAAGTTATTATTCCTCCAATGCCATTAATTTATACCCACAGCGGTTTACCTGGGATAAACAGGTATTCATACGCAGAAATACCAAAGGAAAATGGAGCTGGGAGGCCGGTATTAAACACTACAAGACCAAAGACATTATAACCACAGATAACCTGGAAGAGCCACCCAGGCAAACTGTGACAGACAATAACCTGCAGGCAGATATAACTGTGCAGTATGATGTAACCTACCCTTTAACCGGCTATTTTTTACCGGTGCTGCGGCATATGCGCACTTACTTGGGGCTTAGTATGATACCCATAATGCAGTTTACCGAAAACCAAACTACCGGGCATAAAGCCAATAGCTTTATGCTGATGAGCGGGCTTACCTATACGCATACCATACCGGTAGGCAAGCGGTTCCTGTTCAGTTCGGTGCTCACTTTCAGGGCATTAAAGGGCGATCGGCAGAAATATAACACTACAGATGTAACTGTAGCCAACCGTAATATTAGTTACCATGCAGGTATTGCCTATAAATTAGGTGAATGATTTTTTGTAATTTTGCACATCTTACAATAATTATCAATACATAACATGCAGCGTATTTATTTCGACAATGCCGCAACTACTTCGCTAGACCCGGAAGTATTAGAAGCGATGATGCCTTACATGACTGAAAAATTTGGCAATCCTTCTTCTATTTATTCTTACGGGCGCGAAACGAAGATGGCTATCGAAGCGGCGCGCAAAAGCGTAGCCAAAATACTGAACTGCGCACCCGGCGAGGTTTTCTTCACATCGGGCGGTACGGAAAGCAGCAATACGGCTATTAATGCTGCTATACGTGACCTGGGATGCAAGAACATCATCACGTCTCCTATAGAACACCATGCCACCCTGCATACTACAGAATGTATGCATAAAATGGGCCTGGCAAAGCTGGACGTTGTGAAACTAACCGCTAACGGCCATGTGGACCTGGAGCACCTGGAATCTTTACTGGCGGCTAATGAAGGCAAAACATTGGTAACACTGATGCATGCCAATAACGAAATAGGCAACCTGCTGAATGTAAAAGCAGTAGGTGAGCTTTGTAAGAAGTATGATGCCATATTTCACAGTGACATGGTGCAAACCATAGGCCACTACCCTATAAACCTGAAGGAACTGCATGTACATTTTGTAAGTGCTGCTGGCCACAAATTTCATGGCCCTAAGGGTGTAGGTATATTGTATGTGAATGAGAATATCAAGATAAACCCCATGATAAATGGTGGCTCACAGGAGCGCAATATGCGCGCGGGCACCGAAAACCTGTATGGTATTGTAGGCTTTGCCAAAGCTCTGGAAATAGCTACTCAACGCTACGAGAACGATAGCAATTACATAAAAAGCCTGAAAAACTATATGGCTGAAAAGCTGAAAAGCACTTTTCCTCAGGCTACTTTCAATGGCGATGTTGAAGGCAGCCTGTATACAGTACTAAATGTAGCCTTCCCGAAAACCGACAAATCGGACATGCTGCTTTTCAACCTGGATATGGCGGGCATCTGCGTAAGCGGCGGTAGCGCCTGCAGCAGCGGCGCCAGCTCTGTAAGCCACGTTATCAAAGCACTATATAACGGGCAGAGCCAGAATATGGTGCCTATCCGTTTTTCATTCAGCAGGCATAATACCAAAGAGGAAATAGACAATGTAGTAGCAAAACTGCAGGAGCTTATATAAGTTTGCCATACAAACTATGGCAACGGCACCTGTAACTACACCTACCATTTTCACAAAACTTCATACTGCTGCTTTCAGGCAAGTGAGCAATGCACCATTAGTCTATCTGCGTGTGCTGATAGGCTTCATTATGTTTCTTGAGGGCTTCCACTCGCTGGTTACAGGCTGGGTGCGCGATGTGTATATACATACAAATTTCACTTTTACTTTTATAGGTTTTGAGTGGCTGCAGTTTCTGCATGGCCCCATCATGTATTGGTATTATGCAGGCATCTCGCTTCTTGGGCTGATGGTATGCACCGGGCTGTTTTACCGGATTTCGGCAACATTGCTGACATTGATGTGGACGAGTGTGTACCTGCTGCAGAAGACACATTATAACAACCACTTTTACCTGATGGTATTGCTATGCTGGATGATGGTTTTCGTACCCGCCAACAGGCGCTTTTCATTAGACGGCAAAC
>JANLJF010000010.1 GCA_029255605.1 Azovibrio restrictus | reverse complement strand
GTAGCTATACTGCTTGCAAATAATTTCAACCTGTTAACAAATGATTTATGAATATTTTTTTCTTTTTAGTTAAAAAATATAACCCGGGGCGAACCCGGGTCATCGCCTTATAAGAAGGGGGAATCTCCTCTAGGCTCCTTATACATCATTATTTTTATCTCTGCCTTATTGCCCTTATTTGTTTTGTTTATATGCGTTTGTCTTGTTTGTATTTTTCTCTTATTGATGCCCCCTCTCTGAAGAGAGAAGGGGCCAATGAAGATCAACACTTAAATAGGGTCTGGTTGTTTGTTTTGTTTGCTTGTTTGTTTGATAAAAGAACACATATACACAGCGGTTATATTATAGCGGGTACCATAACAGTATCGCTATACATAGCAGCACTACGGCTATTACTATTACGGATAATATTAAGTATTTGTCCATGGTTCTTATCATCTCTATATGTGTTGCTTTTTGGTTGTTTGGTTTGGTGCTGTAAAGATGCGGTGCGTGGTAGCCCATTGCAAGTTTTTGGCGTTACAACTGCATTACACAGGGCGTTACAATATCGTTACATAGCGTAACGATGTTGTAAATCAATAGTTTATGTGTTTTGAAAGTTAGATGGTATGTACCGCTTCTTCCAGGGAAACATCTTCGGGAAGCTGTATTTTTTTCAGCAAACGGTGCTTGCTGACCCGTACGGCCTCGGTACTTACCCCCAGCATGGCGGCCATTTCCTTGTTATTAAGGCCCAGCTTGGTAAGGAGGATGAAGCGCAGCTCGGCAGTGGTGAGGTCGGGGAATTTTTCCTTCACCCTATTAATGTAGCCGGTGTGTACTTTATTAAAGAGCGCCTGGAAACTGACCCATTGTTCGTCATTCAGTATTACGGCGCTTTGTAATAACTGCAGCGATTTTTCTTTTTCGGCCTGTTCCTGGCTATTGGGCTGTGCCTGGTATTTTTCTATTTCGTTGTGGAAGGTTTCCAGCAGTTCGTTTTTCTCCTGTATGCTTTTGGTGAAATCGGCCAGTTGCAGGCGGGCCATTTCTTCGGCCTGTAGCTTTTCGGTTTCGGCTATTTTACGTTTTTGTATATGTTTCAGCTTTTGGCGGTTGATGAGCAGCAGCCCTATGACCCCTGCCAGGCTGATGAGGAGGATGCCGCCATTGCGTTCCAGCTTGCGGCGTGTTATCTCTTTATCTTTTAATGCGTTTTGATAATGGAGCGAATCGGTATGTTGGCGCACGGCAAATTCTGCCTCTACCCGTGCCAGTTGTTTTTCTTTCTCTATATCGCGCAGGCTATCGCGCAGGGTTATATTTATTTTATAATAGTTGTATGCTTCTTTATACTGCCCGCGCAGCGCGTATACGTTGGAAAGGCTACCGCTTGCTTCCGATATAATATCTATCAGTTGCAACTGCTCACCCAGTGCTATGGCCTCATGCAGATATTTATCGGCCATTGCCAGGTTGGCCGTATTATTGCGTAGACTATCGGGCAGGGGTTTGGTGCTTTTGCCCTGTGCAATGCGGAGATAGGTTTCGCCGATATCAGCGATAGCGATGGCATGGTGATTGGTGTTGCCCAGTTCTCGCGTCATGGCTGCGGCCTTAAAGTAGTTTTCGAGGGCGGCAACAAAATCGCCGGTGCGGATGTACACCCCGCCGAGGTTGAGGTAGATATTGGCCAGCTCGCCACGGGTTTGGGGGGTGCCATAGGCCAGTTCCATCTTCAGGGCTTCCTGGTAGTAGGGTAGTGCTTCTTTGGTTTTTTCCTGGCGAATGTACAGGTAACCGATGTTTATCATCAGGTTGGGCATGTATTTGATGCCACCTGCCTCATTCACCTTGCGTGCTTCAAAGGCATATCTCAATGCTTTATCGTAATCATTATTGCTGGCATATACGGCGCTGATGGAAGATAGCATGATGCCCTCGTAGCGTGCACTTTTCAGCTTGCGAGCGGCTACCAGTGCTGCCTGGAAGTGCTTTAGCGCCATGGGCTGGTTGTTTTGCACGGCATAGCAGCGGGCTACCAGGTTATTGCCGCGCATAATGCCGCGGTCCCAGTGCAGTTTGGTAGAAAGTTCGAGCATCTGCCGGCCATATTCCTTACTTTTTTCAGCGTCTTGCTGAAAGTAAATGCTGGAAAGCTCATTGAGGATATTGGCCTTGTTGGTATCTTCTGCGGCTGTATTCAGCGCGGCCAGCAAAGAGTCTGCATTGCCGGGTTGTGCAAATGCCGGGACTGTAAAAAATATCGCTACAAATAGAAGGGTCAAATATCTCATACTCACAGCCGTAAATAAATAACGCACGGCAGGGAAAAGGAAGTAAGGGCGTGTAGAAGTATTGCTAAAATGTGCAGAATGGTGATAATGGGTTTAAATAAAAAAAGCACCCGCCGGTGCCAGGGGTGCTTTTCACTTTATAATGATAGCTATCATTTTTTGTTCACGATATTGAAGTTATAGCCCAGGTTCAGCTTTACGGTATACAGGTTGAAATCGGCAGCGTAGTGCTGGCCACTGATGGAGGTACCAATGTTGAGCCTTTGGTGCGCGAAGTTGTAGTTGTAGCCGGCTTCCCATGCTGCGCCAACGTGATGGGCTTTTACTTCGTTGAAGTCAATTTCGAATTCACATCCTCCTTCTGCAAAACCACCACCGAAATAGTAGCTTTTTAATGCATAGTCCACACCAAAAGCAGTTGAAACACCTGCAGCTGCATATAGTTCATGCTTGCCTAATGGTAAACGATAAGCAGCCATTACATCAATCGTGTTGTATTTAGCACGCTCATAAATATGGCCTATAGACGTTTCATTGGCTATGTCAGGAGCATTTTTATCATAGTAATCAACGATATTGGTACCAAATACCGGTATTGTTAGCCAACGCTGATACCCTGCTTTCACAAAGAGATTTTTATATACACGATGTTCGGCAGAGATACCTGCACTATTAATAACAACAGCATTGAACCCAATACCATTCCTGTCATTAGGCGAAGACCAATTGCCGAGTTGTAGTTGCACACGTGCATCGCGCTGGGCATGGGTAGTGAGGCTGGCTATAGCTAAAAGGGCGGTGGTGAAAATCTTTTTCATAGTAAAGTAGCGTGTTATTGTGCTTTGTTTTTGTGCTTTAAGATATTGAAGTTGTAGCCGAGGTTCAGCTTTACGGTGTACAGGTTGAAATCGGCAGCGTAGTGCTGGCCGCTGATGGAGGTGCCGATGTTGAGCCTTTGGTACGTGAAGTTGTAGTTATAACCCGCTTCCCATGCGGCGCCGAAGTCTACTTTTTTCACTGCATAGTGTATGGCATCTGTAGTTTCGCTGCCTCCGCCAGAAGAATAATCTGTTCCCACAGTAACTGCAGGCCCAGCACCTGCATATAACTCGTTATGCCTGCCTAATATGAAGCGATAGGTAGCCGATATATGTATCATGAGATTGTTTTCGCGATAACCAAAATGGCCGCCGACAGGTTCATACCTTGTTTTTTCATGTGTAAATGTAGGCTGTGTAGAACTATTAAAACTGGCCCAGCTTTCAATTGTTGCTTTTATATAGAGTTGCTTATAAATGCGATGCTCCGCAGAAATACCGACACTGTTGACAATACCTTCATTGAAGCTAAGGCCTTTAATATCATTAGGTGAAGACCAGTTGCCGAGTTGCAGTTGCACACGGGCATCGCGCTGGGCGTGGGTAGTGAGGCTGCACAATGCCAGCAGGGCGGTGGGGAATAAGGTTTTTAGCATCATAGTTGTTTTTAGGTAGGTTAAATATACGGAAAAAGGAATTATGATAATGAGGTGTGTGTATTATATTAAATATATGAAGTAGGTTTATAGTTATGTCATGCCTCCGCTATTGTTTATTTATGTTGCTGCTCACGGCCATGTGCAGTATGAAGGCGCAGGCACAGTGCCCAACGGTATGGGTACAGAAATCGATAGAGGGGATAGATACCTTATACAATGCTGATGGTGACATCGGTGTAAGAAGTGTAACACTACACCAACGGTCTTTTGCTAAGGCCTTTGTAAGGGCAGAGCCAAGAGTAGGGCCATATAAGACATCTGTAGAGGTAACACTGGATAGTATGGAGTATTCTTTATCAGACAGAAAGCACACGGTAACCGTAGGGGATACAAGCATTGTTGTTTATGAAGTTTACTCCATGCTGCTAACGGACGATGAAGAAATTACTATGAACCTGTGCAGTTATTTTATGTGGTATATCTATTATACACACGAGTTTGGCATTGTTACCATATACCACCCCTGCGAAGCGGCAGATCTGGAACATGACTGCGGTTATTACCTGCATCTGGAAAGTAATTGTGAAATAAACGATGGCAACAAACCACTGCTGAAGGCGGTACATGCCTATTTATCGAAGCATGTGATGCCGCCATTCAAATAGCGTACTTCTTTAACGCTTAGTTGTGTCATGCCCGATAGGAAAGAAATCTAATGTCATACAGAATGGGGTGTCAGGAGAAAAGCTAATCTCGGCATAGTTTTTTTTGTTTAACGGGTAGCGGTCAAAAATGCTGATTGTTAAACAAAAATATCTTTTGCCATGAACCTACTTGCCGCCGATGTCCTTAAGAAGCTGAGGGACATCAAGAAACTACAAAAAGTGAAACAACCCATAGGGGTAGATACTCTGTTGCTATACTTTAACGTAACGCCGGAAGTGCTGGATAGCCTGCTGAAAGAATTGCAGCAGGAAGGCCGTGTAATGCTGACAGATGGCAGATATTATCAAAACAACAAACGGCAGGCATACCCGAAAGTGGACCTGATAGAGAACGCTTCCTGATGAGAACGCCATATACATCGCTCCCGGCTATTGTACTGCTACTGCTGTGTGCTGCCTGCGATAAAAAGCATTGCTGGCATTGTACACAGCAGCTTACCATGACCGATACTGCATCGGGACGTGTGCGCATGCTATTGAAAGACACGACGCTGTGTGATATGAGTGAAGCACAGAAGACCGACTATGTGATAGATGGCATCTATACCCGGCACGTGGCCCTGCACGATACGGTATGGGAAATGCAAAGTGTTACCGACTGCAAGAAACGCTGAGTTATTTTTTCATAGATGCAATGGCATCATCTACCTTTTGCACCGCACGGTTATAAAGGTCTGCATTGCCTTTGCCCATGATGCGCAGGTTGGCGCGGCATTCATACAGAAACACTTTGGCAAAGTCGGGGTCGTGCTTTACGATCTCGTTACAGTTGTCTATAATATCGGCGTACTTAATGGTTTGAGAATCGGCACTTGTGTCTGCAATGCGTAGCTGTTCCTTAGCCTTTCGTGTGCGGCGGTTCATTTTCGGGTAGTCTTTTTTCACATATACATCCGTCAGTTCTATTACCAGCTTCAGGGTTTCAGCCGCATCTTCTTCACTCATAATTGTTTGCAGGAAGGCTTGCATTTCCTGTTGTGTTAAGGGGGTGTCTTCCAGCACATCGTGCAGCAGGGCTGCGGCCAGTATGGTTGGCTTATCGGTATATTGTGCGCAAGTTTCCATTACCCGTACGGGATGCACAATGTAGCGTTCGGGTGTGTATTTGCGCATCTGCGTGCCGTGTGCTGCATCGGCATAGTCGCGTACCTGTTGCAGTAAAGTATTCATACCCCTGAAGCTACTAATAGAATGCCACAAGAGACATGTTCTCTTGGGGCAGTAACTATGAGCTATAGTGACGATAGCCGATGGTTACTTTTTCAGCATTTTTATTTTTATGTCATCATCATTAATATCCCTGCCTGTAACAATAGCAGATGCGGCGCTCCTGACATCGTATATAGATTCATTGTTTGCTCTTATATGAATTTTATCAAATGAGGTTTCAAGGTCTATGTACCCAAACTTATTTTGAATCAGTTTATCGAGTTCTGTTTGTGTAAAAGGATATTCTGCCAGGTAGTAAAAATTCTTTCTCCCGTAAGGTAAGGTGCGGATATTAGTAGCACGCGATTTTACCTGCCCTTTATGCATTATTAGTTCAAAGGAAATTTCGCTACCCTGTTTAATTACAACATCATCTCCAAAACGGTTATTTGTCCGTATTTCCAGGAACAAACTATCATTACGTTTTACAAAGCGTTGGTCCACTATTCTGGTGCCATAATCATCGCGATGACCGAATAGCCTGCGCCAATCAGTGTTCAGAGTGCCATCAGGATGTTTTAATAAATCTTGTGCATTGCATAATGCCGGTAATAATAATATTACTGCTAATAATAAACGTGTCATTTCGTGTGGTGTATCAATTATTGCCGTAAATATAATATCCATATGCATCAAAATCCCCGCACAGGGCGGGGATTCCAAATGTCTTTTAAGGATAAGCTATTACCAACCGGATAGAGAAAGTAGCCTGTGGCAGTGTGCGGTAGTGGCCATACTTAGCATCCCAGGCACCGCTGGCCAGGTCATCGGCCAGGTGCTGCACGCTGCGCTGCACGGTGGCGGCATCTACAAAGCCCCACGCACTTTGATTGGCACGTACCTCGGGCGATAGAAAGGCTTCGGGGCGGCCATAGAAAGCCTCCTGGAAACCATCTGCACAATCGAGCGGTACGGGCACCGGCTGCACCTCGCAGCGGCCACCAAGGGTGCCGGTGATAAAATCGATAGTAGGGTAGCGGCGCTTTTCGGCAGCTACTACTTCGGGGAAGTAATGAATGTTCCAGAAATCATCCAGCGCATGGGGGTCGGAAGTGTAGATGAGCACAGGGCCTTTGGTAACACGGCGCATTTCGCGCAGCCCAGCAGCCGCATCGGGCCAGTGGTGAATGGTGTAAATGGCCATCGAAGCATCGAAGGCATCATCATCGAAAGGCAGGCTACCCGCGCTGCCAATAATAGCAGGCACCTTACCACGCTGCAGGCGCTGTGCGCGCATAGTGGCCGATGGCTCTACGGCTACCACATACTTGTCTTCAGGCTCGTAAGACCCGGCACCGGCACCAATGTTGAGCACCGTGTGGCTGTCTTTCAGTGCGACGTGTACATAGGCGGCAATGCGTGGGTCGGTTTGGCGATGGCGGGCATATTGCTGCCCTTTTGTATCGTAATCGAAAGATGGGTGGTGTGTGGTCATGCACAGAAAGCAGCAAGGTATGTGCCAAAGCGTAACAAAGGATTTGTTAATTTGCTGCATATGAAGCCATTAATGCGTATCTGCATATTGTTGTTGCTGGCCACTGTAAATGGTTACGGGCAAAAAGTGAATATGCAGAAAATAGAGAAAGACCTGGTGACTGCGTATAAGAAGATAACCGATGAGCGGGATAGTGAAGCGCGCGATTACGACAGCCTTGCTAAGTATAACTATGACTTTGCACAGAAGCTGAGCAAGTACATATCAGAAGTATCGCCATCCCTGAACTATAAGTTTGATAGCCTGCAAAGTGTAGGGGTAGACCTTGTCATGTCTGACGACGGGCTGTTTCGCATATATAGCTGGGATACCTGGCAGGGTGGTAGTATGCATGATTATGCGAGTGCCTTCCAATATAAGTTTAAAGGTAAAGTATATGCTGATGCAGAACCTGATACCGGTGAGGGCAATTTCGGGCTTTTCTATTCGCATATATTTACTGTGAAAGCAAATAGCAAGACATACTATCTGGCTGTTTCCAACGGTGTTTATTCTAACAAAGATAGAGGGCAGGGCATCCAAGCGTTTACCATAGAGAACGGCAAGCTGAATAATGTAAAGTTATTCAAAACCAATAGCGGACTGGTAAACTCCATCAGTTTCGAGTTTGATTTCTTTAGTGTTGTAGACCGCCCCGAGCGCCCGCTGAAGCTGATAAAGTATGATGGCAAAACAAAAACGCTTTACATACCCATAGTGCTTGAAGATGGCAAGGTGACGCGTAAGTTTATCACCTACCGCTTCAACGGTAAGTACTTTGAAAGGGTGAAGGAGTAGTGTATTAAAGTATCGCTTTAAATCTTTTAGCCAGCAGACCCGTTGCTTTCTCGGGGTCTATATCGGCTACTACTATGCCCGGCTTGCTGTAGGGCTGGTGCGCTATACAGCTACCATCGGGTGCTATGAGAGAGCTGGCAGATTCGGGGAAGCGCATGCTATAATTTACACTGGCGAAGTAAATGGTGTTTTCCATCGCACGCATCATCATCGCCTTTTCATAATAGGGGCTGTCTTTATGTCCCCATTCGCTGATGGTGTTTCCGCTCGCATCACTACCGGTGAAGTGCGGGTGGAACACGATATGTGCACCGCGTGTAGCTGCCCACCGTACCGATTCCGGGTAGCGGAAACCTTCATGGCAAATGGTGATGCCGAACTTTAAACCGTCTATTTCAAAAAGCGTGCGCTGTGTGCCGGGTTCCCATAGTGCATCTTCTGATGGGTCGAGCTGGTTTTTGGTTTGATAACCCAGTACTTCTCCCCCGGCAGATATCACGTAGGCCAGGTTATACACTTTGCCATCTATAAAGCCATCCATCGGCATGATGACGTTTATATGGTTCGTCCTTGCCATTTCGCATACCGCTACCAGTGCGGCTTCCATATCATCTTGCGTGTACGTGCCCATTGGCTGCGCTATATTAGGATAACCGGGCAGGTAGCTTTCAGGAAAACAAATAATAGTAGCCTGCTGTTGTGCAGCTTCCTGTATCAGTGTTGCTGCCTGGCTAAGGGCTATTTCTAAAGAAGCGGGAAAGGCAGGGCTGGCGAGTGCTATTTTCATATGGTGTAAAGTTAGGGGAAAGGGAGGTGTGTAAAAAAAGGGATAATAAATTGGCGTGAAAGAGTATTGTACACTTTAACGGATACGTATTTGAAAGTGTGAAGATGGCTTTGTTAGTAGCTTATAATTTGGTAAGAAATGCTATTTTTAGACATGTAAACAAATATCATTGCCATATTTACAATCCATAGAACTATTAGTCAAAGAGAATATTATAGCTACTCAAAATAAGCCAATAATAGTCCACGCCTCTGACCAAAACTATTACTATTGCAAGTATCACAATGGAATTGGAACAGCATTCCGTCTTTTTAAAGAATATCTCATTGCATCATTCTTGCCTATGTGGGAATTTAAATGCGCAGGTTTGAATTTATCGAAATCTTAGAAGAGCATATTCCTTTGGATTTAGGAATTTCTAAAAATCACTTTAAGTCTACATGCTTTGGGTCAAAGAAAATAAACGATACTGTAATTTTATCTAAATTAACTGAGGATGTTTTATTGAAGTCTAAAGGAAAAAAAGCACTTAAAGAAGATTTCTTTAAAATAGCATTCTTTGATATGCTGTTTGCTAATGAAGATCGACATCTGAACAATTATAATCTTCTTTTTACACTAGTGCAAAATGAATATGTCCTTTATCCTATAGATCATGAAGCTTGTTTTAATCACCAAAACCTGAATCGTCCTTTAGTGGTATTGACTTATGAGGAGACACTTGTTTATAGCACATTATTTAACAAGTTATTTAATAATATTGAACTTTCTGATAAGGACATACTTGCTCAAAGAAAGGAAAAATATTATCTTTGCTATAGAAAATGTGTTGAGAGAATTGAAGAGATTGTATCTAATACACCGCGATCCTGGTCAATTTCCAATGACCAAATTTCAAAAGATTTACGAATCTTTTTATCAGACGACTGGTTTGAATCTTGCTGGAAGGAATTTTTGATATATATTCAACTTTTTATTAGTAATACTCAATAGTTTGTGAAAACACAATATAGCATACTATCTGTCTTAATTCGCCCTGAAATTCAAGAGAAGATTTCAGTAGGGCTTTTATTGTTTAATGAAGATGAAGTAATATTTAATTATTCCAATAGTAAATTAAATGTCTCTAAAGAACTACTATCTGATAGTTCTTTTAAAATCCTAAAAGATACTATTAAAATTATAAGTAAGACATTTAATGATACCTTCAATGTATACTCTTTAAAGAAAGGAATAAAAATTTTCAATAACAAAAATTTTGATAATTTATTTACTTTTGAATATATAGAATATCTCAGTCGCTATTCAAATAATCTTATTGGATTTTCTGCACCTAAGACAATAAATTTACCAATTGGCCCAGATGCTTATAATAACTTATTTTATAAGTTTGTTGATATATCACAAGCTGAGAGAGCCCCCAAAGAAAGAGTTAAACCAATAGAAATTGTAAGAGAACGACATAAGGAGATTTTAAATTTTTATAATGTAAATAATGAGATTTCACACAATTATGTGCCTAATTTAATTGCACCAGTTAAGATTGATTTTAGTGGTAAAAATGATATTGATGTTTATGTTCAAACATTGGATATGGAACAACCGTCTCACCATATAGCATATCATATAAATGCATTTGGACAGCTAAAAGCTGCTTATGCTGAAAATAATATGCACATGAAAGATTTTCTACTTTGCGAAGAGCCTTCTAAACATTTGAAGAAACAGCACGATATTTGGCTTCAAATAAGAACAACTGGGAAGTTCAATTATTTAGATATTTCCGATAGTCAGAAAATAATTGAATATGCAATTATACATGACGTAAAGCCTTTGACTGCAAATTATGCGAATAGTAATACAGAATAGAATAAATCCCCGCAACGTCGGGGATTTATTCTATTATCCATCCCACTAAAACGCATCCATCCCTCGTTAC
>JANLJF010000009.1 GCA_029255605.1 Azovibrio restrictus | reverse complement strand
AATTGTCTCCATCACCATTTTTCTGTACTGTTCGGCTTCATCTTTCAGATCATCTCCAATCATTGTTATTATTTCTGGTTCTTCTAGTTTGTTTTGTTAATACTTTTTATTTTCATAAATTGTTAGTATTCACTTATTTAATTTTTGCTTTTTTACTTGAAACGCTTTTGTATTATATATTAATATAATAAAATTGAATTTTTGTGAATATCCACGTCTACCTCCTAGATACGACTGCAAATACCCCTGTTTTGTGAATTCTTTAAAGTTTTTTCAAAGATTTTCGAGGCCGTTCCTGGGCTCTTGTCAAATGCACTATTGGTGCCGGTTTTAGCAAATATTTGATAGTGTTTTTCTTATCCATAGTCATCTTCTTTTCCGCATTATTGATTGAAAAACAAGAATTAATAGCAATTCTGTGGTTATTAGGTTAATAAATGAGTGTACTTCTGAGCCCCGTTTGATAGAGATTTGCAGTACAAACTTTTTTTAACCATTTAAAAACAAAAACAATGAAAAAAATCGTTCTGGCTTCTGCCATCGCATTCGCAGCTATCTCAGCTAACGCACAAAGCATCATGCCATCTACTGCTGATCGTTCAGAAGATGCTGCTAACCTGAACATTACAATGACTCTGCACAACTGGATCGACATCGACAACGAAAACACTAACCTGATCAGCGCTGAGCCTAACTCTTGGACTGACCTGAACTATGGTTGGAACGTAGGTTCTGCTCCTTTCCACCTGTCTGCTTCTCGCAAATGCAAAATCCAGGCTCTGGCTACTAGCATGCGCGAACAAACTGGTACTCACGCAACTAGCGATGTTCCAGGTTGGTTCTTCGGTGCTCAATACCTGTCTCTGGAAGCTGGTCTGTCTGGTCTGTCTACAGTTCCTTTCATAGGTGTTACTGGTCCTGGTTTCTCTGACAACTGGATCCAAGATAACAACCTGTCTAACGCTAACGACGTTTACACAAGCAACCAAGGTATGTTCCTGCGTCGCCTGACTCCAGTTATCGGTGCGTTCAAACAATCACCTAACGGTACTTACTACACTCTGAACCTGAACGGTGGTACTTACAAAGGTACAGTTACTTTCACTGCTACTCTGAACTAATCAACCTTCAGTTCAATAGATAATTAAGCCCTTCCTACCTTAAGGGAGGGCTTAATTTCTAAAATACCTGCCACCGGCACCATGTAACAAAATGAAAAGCAGAGAGATGGGAACAATAGAGAGTTCAACATATAGACAAACATATCTCTTTCGTTTTTTAAATGACCCCCGTGAAGAAAACACAACATTTCCTAAGCCTCCTTCTTTTACTCACGATTGCAACAGTCACCCCTGCAATCGCGCAACTTTCCACTGCATTTAAAGCCAGTTTTAAAGATTCACTGGTTGCAAACAAACAAAACCGAATTTTATACAATGCTATCGCTATCACAAATACAGGTAATGATACGCTTGTAATATCCGGAAGGGTGGTTATCCCTACCGGTTGGAGAACACTTACAGGTGTTACCCCTACCATTGCACTTACAATTCCTCCTCATGGCTCAGGTAACGTTTCTGTTAACCTGATGAAACAAAATAGTACACCAGCTACATGGCAACAGGTGCAATTGCTGTTTTGGGAACAAAAAACTACAGATACACAAAGGTATAGCTACAATATAAAGGCTGAAGCGCAGCCGGCATTCAGGGTAGAGCGTACCACTGAGGATATAGTATTGACAGACAGGCCTGATATCGTGCATTTGGGCGTGCATCTTAAAAATACCGGAAATGTGCAGGATGAATATATCTTGAAGTATAAAAATGCCAACCTTGATATTGACGTTATCCAAAAAATAAAAATAGACGCTGGGAAAGACACAGTATATTATTTCCCACTGAAGATAAATAATGCAGAGTGGAAGAAACTATATAAGGAAACTATCAACATTCATATTTCTGCTACCAATAATGTGGCTATTGTTGACTATAAAGTGAGCAGGCCACAAAGCTCTTTAAGACAACACGAATCTGCATATAATAATATACCTATAGCTGTAGAAGGCGGCGCCATGGTGTTTGGCAATACGTTGGTATATACTTACGGTGGTCGCGGCCTTTTCAGGTTTGGGGAGCACTCTTTGAATTTGTCATACCGTAGCCGCCAGTTCGGTGCCGTACAAAGTGTTATTCAAAGAGATGTATTCAACGCCGAGTATGCATATAGGAATTGGAAGGTACAGGCTGGCCAGGTTAGCGCCAGTGATAATTTCATGACAATAGGTAATGGCGCACGTATCATCTACTCAGAAAAATCCGGTAAAGAGTTCTCAATTGCCGGGGTGATACATGATCCTTCTACCATGAGCATTTTCCAGAGCGATGGCTTACTTGCAACGGCTCGTTATAATGCAGGTAAATATAAAGTAACACAAACGGCAGAGCTTAATTCTGATAAAGTACAAAAAATTGATGGTGCTACTGTAAATAACAGCGTACAAATAATTGATAAAGAAAATTTTAAACTAGATGCCAATATTGGTGCAGGTATTGAGAACAATAAAATGGCTCCCGAAGGAAAACAAGTACATGCAGACCTGTCATTTGGCTATCACCTCAATTATAGCGTCAACAAATGGGACTTCAACTCAATGGTTGATTTTCATGGCCGCAATTTCCCCGGTTTCAGAAAAGGTATGAACAATCAGCTTCATACAGCTACTTATAAATTTGGCAGAACTTATCTCGGAGCATTGTATGGCATCAGTAATATAAAGCGTAACTATTTCAGGGATACACTGTACAATACAGATGTTATGGCTTTCAATAACTCAAAGTACGGTCTGCAAACGGGTTATGCTGATAAGCATATGAACCTGAATCTGAGTTCAGGTATTTTCAAGCAAAATGGTAGCTCATCTATATATATACTGAATAGGTATTACTATGCAGATATGAACTACTTTTTGAAATTCAATAAAAATGGTAGCAGTTCACTAACCCTCACATCTCAGAATGTATTCAGCAATGTAGATGGATCGTGGATTTCAAGCGACATGCTACAGTTCAATACTCCATACGGCGGCTTAAGTGGTGTATATGTACGTACCCCAATCATAGGCATCGAAAATAATAAGCCATATGTATCCTACTATTCCGAGAATTTTAACGGAGGGCCATATGTGAGTTTCAGCTTTTTCAAAAAGTCATTGCATGGTAATATCCGCTATATGGTGTCGAAAACCCTGCGTGACAATTATACCAGAACCGGTATAGAAACCAATATTAATTACAGCACATTAAGAACGGGTACTAATATCCAGTTGTCGAGCTATATGCCTTTAAAAGATAATAGTTCCCTGCAGGGTCTTCCGCTCAATCAAACCCGTTATGCATTCCTTGCGGTAAGCCAGCAGTTGAAAGTCCCAGTTATTACGAATCGCAAATACTATGATCTTAAAGTAGTTGTATTCTACGATGCTAACAACAATAATAAAAAGGATGCTAATGAAAAATCGCTCCGTGCTGTAGATATCGGTATTAACGATGAAATATTGCTGACAGATGTAGACGGCGTGGTTGAATATGAAAACATTAAACAAGGCAGCTATAAGCTAGACCTGATGAATACCCATGCCGAAGACCTGGTGCCGGTTGAAGGGCCTATACAGTCATTGGTTGTAAATGGTAATACTACTTATGAAGTGCCCTTCAAAAAAGGTAAAGTGATTAATGGCAGCATTAAAGTTATTAGTGATTCCTTCAGCACTGCTAAGTACAACGCGAACCTGATAAAAGTAACAGCTACTGATACCAATAGCAGGGCCTACGCCACTCTTACAGATGAAAACGGAAACTTTACCATATATGTTCCGGAAGGGCTATACACGGTTTCCCTGAATGAAGCTGCCTATGCCGGTACCGACTTCAAACCGGCACAAGTATCCTATACTATCGACCTGCTTAATCACGAAAACAGCTTCGTCGTTTTTGAAATAAGGCAGAAGAAGCGGAAAGTTCGCTATTTGAGTAGTAACCAATAAATAACATTGTATGAAAATCCTTTTATTTATAGCCATCTTATTATCTATAGCCCTTGCTTCTTACGGGCAAAGCTATACTTACAACAGATTAGTCGTGATGCAATATGGCGACGACAATTTTGGGTATGACAATCGCATTGAGAAGGATGTGACGGGAAGTATCGTTTTGGGCGAGGGTGAAATAACCATTGACGATAAAACGATTAAGTTGAAGCGTGAAGTTTCAGAGAATGTGTATGCCGGTAAAGGTTGTACCGTAAGACTGTTTTATCGTGAGGAAGATAAACTGCGCGGCATACAGGTAAAGAAGCTAAATAGGGATTATTACTACTGTATAGATTGCAATGCTAAAAGCAGTATAGTAGCACAAAAATAATTTCAGGAATACTACAATACTTCTGTTATTTTATATATATTTACCTCTGAAACCCATTAATTCAAACAAACAAACCACCAAACACTAAGGCCGTAAAAGTTTTACCCCCAAACCTCTATATTCCTATGGTTTCGATTACTGATTTTTTCAACCAGAGAATCTTTGGAAGGCAATTCCAGGACTTGTTTGAGCAGATGGCTAAGACCATTACCCGCGAATACATCCAGGAAATTTATGATCACATTGAAGCAAACGGTACTGCACCTTCTTTCGAATACATTATGGGCAAAGTAAAAGCACTGACTACAGAGCTTACCATGCGTGCAGAGTGGATTCGAGAAGATTACAGGGAAGGCAGAGGCCACAAGTCTATCAAGCTGACTACCGGGTGCAAACGCATCATAAAAGCTTCTGTAGATGAATACTTACGACAGTCAAAAACGGTAATGTCTATACGGCCGCAACAAGCCAGCTACGCATATTGATTAGCATTAAATAATAAAAGGCTGTTTGGAAAAACAGCCTTTTAATTTTTTTATTGTTCTACTGAATAAAGACTTATTATAAAACAATGAAAAAAATCGTTCTGCTGCAAAGATAGCAGTCAGTTTGACTTTTTGTCCATATTTTTATTTGCAATATATTCAGAGTTGTCCGATATCTGATTACTGGCATATGTAAATGGCTGGTTAAGGTTGCCATTTTGTTTCTTTACAGTCTTTTTCCTTACCATATTTGGGGCATAAATAAAAAACACACTTTATGCCTATTCAATCTTTTGTTGTAAACGAAGGTACTTCTGAATTTGAACGGTACGCAGTTAAAATAGCCATTCATGCCGGTATCCATCAAGATGAGTTTATTAAAACTTTTCCATTCTATCATAATGCCCGCAATGCTTCAGTATTAGCGGCTATGAGAGAAGAACTGCCGCCATTCAAAAAACGTTCTTATTTAGGAATAGGGTTCACGTCATATCCTTACAATAATTATATACAGTTTTATTCTACCTATAAATCCTTCCCTTTGAAGAAAGGCGACAAAGTAATCCTGCATTTTGAAGATAAGGTGAAAATGGAACTTGAGTTTTTTTATTCTAATAAAAGTGTTGGCTTTTTAAGCTCGAACGTATGTGCAATAAAAGATGCCGACCTGGCATTTCTATCTGAAAACAAACTGCTGAGCTGGCAAATGGTAAACCAGGAGAAAAACACAACACTGCATGGTGGCTTTATGTACCATGAGGGCAACAAACAATATGTTTCGGAAAAAACGGGACAGAATATGTTTCGGAAAATGGCCCAGCACATTCTAACTTCTAAAAACGATGTATTCACCAGCCAGTCTACGCTGCCCAGGTATAAGGCAGGTGCTTAATAATCTGTAGCACAGCATCTTAATATATAATCATTAATCCACATTGATTTCGGCATGATTCTTACTTGTATATGTAACTGATAACCTTACTTATGGATAAACGATTGGTGAAGGCCGGTATAGTAAATGAAAGTCATACGCAGGTTGAGAGGCTGGCAGCAAAGATTCTGTCACTACCGGGCGGTAGTAGCACATTCATCAAGACCTTTGCGTTACCTACGCATCCACAAAATATAAAATTCGCTAATAAGCTAAAGAATGCCCTAAGTTTTAGTAATGGAGGGCATTTGGGTATCAGTGTAAGTGTTTACGCCGGCTTTAATAGCATAGATTTTTATTCCGCTATGAAGGAATTCCCACTGCAAAAGGGTGATGAAATTATACTAGAATTTGAGGATGATGAAAGATTACAATTTGTATTCACTGCCATAAATAAAACGGCAGGATATATGAAGCGGAACAATTGCCTGGTGCCGGATGCGGTTTTACAGCATCTGGCAACCAAACGGTTGAAGCATTGGATTGTAAAAAATACTAAAACCAATTTAGAGATAGTAGGTGGTTTCGATACGAATGACCACAACAAACAATACGGATCTAAAAAGGCCGGGCAGCAACTATTAATGAGTGCTGTGTCTGAAGTGCTACTTTTGAAACAGCATCTTAAGTCTTTGTGATTTAATTTATTATTTTATAGTGTATCTAACGCCAGCAAATCCCCTTATACCTTGTAGGGAAGCATAATTATAAGCAGGATCGAAGGTATACCCATAAGGGTTATTTACAGGATCATTCACATGCTTATCAAACGGATCATATGGCCTCATGATAGGGTTGGCGGGTACAAAATTGAGCAGGTTCTTCACACCGCCATATATTTCAATCCCTTTATTGAATTTTTTGGTCAATTGTATATTAGCTATACAATACCAAGGTGAATACTCCGGTCGGTAGTCATTGGGCAGCACAGGCAACCGCATAGGTCCGTTTATTTTGCCGGTAAAATCAACGGTCAATTGCATAGGAAGGGTATAGCTCACTACAAAGTTGCCACTCCATTTAGGTGCATGTAGCTGTACCGACTTTTCAAGCTGCCCTGTCGCGTTTTCTTCCATTTGATATACATCCATATAAGTGACACCTAATATCATCTTCAGGGGAAAAGCAAAGGCGATATCTGTATTCACGGATACACCCCTTGAGATAGCGTACCCTTTCAGATTGTCATATATTATTTTATTTGGGTCTGTATCCAGGTCGGCATTTATCTTATTGGTAAAGTAAGAATAAAAGCCGGTTGCATCCAAACCCAACATGCTGGTGCCTATATTTGTTTTGAAAGTATAGTTTAGGTTTCCGTTATAAGATCTTTCAGGATCAAGCTTTTCTGTAATAATTACTTCGCGCGCGCCCGTCAATGCAGCATGGTCTTCCGTGAATAGGTTTACTACCCGGTAACCGGTACCAAGGCTAGCTCTGAGGGTGTTTACCGCGTCGGGGCTCCATTTATAGGCGAGGCGAGGGGAATGAACGCTACCGTGATTCTTATCATAATCATACCTGTAGCCGCCCAATAGTTTGTGTTTGGGGCTAATAGTCCACTCTTCCTGTATAAACACGCCGGGCAATGGCGTAACAGCCGGTTGGTTCCCATCGCCATCCGCGGTTTTAGTAGCAGGGGTATTATCGTCATACCAGGTATAGCGAAATGAGGCACCGGTTAAGATGCTATGTTTGATGTTCAGCTGTTTATCATAGTATACTTGACCAAAAAATACCTGTTGATTTGCTTTGTAAGGAACAGTGCCATAATATGAATCCTGCCAGTGGCTGTTGTAGGATACCTGCGTCATAATCCTTTCTTTAAACGGCAGCTGGTATTGTCCTATTACTTCCCACCTCTTGGTGGCTATCGTTTCGCCATATATGCTGTCACTTCCTTTGTATGCCGGGCTCCAATTTAGCTGGCCACCCCACCGGTCTTCCCATACATACCTGCCGGCAATGCTGGCCAGCCGGTTATGCTTCCTCACAAGGCTCCATTTGTCAAATACAGATATCCGGTTCTGCAGCGTTACATCAGTGAAATAATCTTTATTCTTATCGATCGGATTACTGTAATTAAAATAATTGACTCCTAATAGGTTATAAGAATTACCTAATCTGAATTTTACGGATGCATCGGCACTGTATTCCTTCCAGGAAGTAGCAAAGACATTGGCACTTATAGTGGGTGCCTTAACTGGTGCTTTGGTTATCACATTAATGATACCGCCCATAGCTTCCGACCCATATAAGGACGATGCCGGGCCTTTTACCACCTCAATACGCTCTACTATACTATTGGGAATACCGCTCAATCCATACACGGTAGATAAGGCGCTTACAATGGGCATGCCATCTATCAGTATCATAGTATATGGCCCTTCCATACCATTGATGTGTATATCGCCCGTATTGCACACATTGCAGTTCAATTGAGGCTGGATACCATTCACCATGCCTACGGCTTCAAAAAGGCTGGGAGTGGGGTTCTTTTGAAAGAACTTGGATGTAATGACTTCTACGGGTATCGGGCTATCCTTTCGGGTCATCTCTTTCATGGTACCCGTAACTACCACCTCATTCAGCGTATCATTTTTATTGGCCTGCGCATGTAGTAGGTAGGGTATTATGGATAATGCAAAAGCATACAGTTTCTTCATGACTCTAAAATATCGTGAAGCAAATGTAATGCATATTTTTAGATTAACCTAAAATTAGGTTTAGTGTATGATATATATAAGAAAAGCCGCCCTTTTCAGGACGGCTCGCTATGTAGTCTGGTTATAATTAAACTTTAAAGTGAGAGAACGCTTTGTTGGCTTCTGCCATACGGTGCGTATCTTCTTTCTTTTTGAAAGCACCACCTTCACCCTTAGC
This sequence comes from Azovibrio restrictus, assembly GCA_029255605.1. GTDB lineage: Bacteria > Bacteroidota > Bacteroidia > Chitinophagales > Chitinophagaceae > Polluticoccus. The sequence goes on along the minus strand of JANLJF010000009.1, from coordinate 2,368 downwards.
TGCTGCTACTATTTCATTAGCCAGCTTGTCAGCTATAGTTTTACCGTTGCGCTCGCGGCTGTAACGGATCAACCATTTCATGCTAAGAGATATTTTGCGGTCGGGACGTACCTCTGTAGGTATCTGGAAGGTAGCACCACCAATACGGCGGCTACGAACCTCAACTGCAGGTGTAACGTTTACCAGTGCGCGTTTCCAAACTTCGTATCCTTCTTCACCGCTCAGTTGGCTTACTTTATCCAGTGCATCGTAGAATGCACTCAGTACCACTGTTTTGTTACCACCCCACATCAGGCAGTTTACAAAGCGAGTTACGTTTTTATCGTTAAACTTAGGATCTGGTGCTAAAGGGAGCTTTTTCGCTTGTGCCTTCCTCATCGTTGCAGATTGGCTTTAGTATTATATTAAATATTATTTTTTAGCTTTTTCTTTCTTCGTACCGTATTTAGAGCGGCTTTGTTTGCGGTCTTTTACACCCGCAGTATCCAGCGCACCACGTACGATATGGTAACGTACACCCGGAAGGTCTTTAACACGACCACCGCGTATCAGCACGATAGAGTGCTCTTGCAGGTTGTGGCCTTCACCGGGAATATATGCTATTATCTCTACCTTGTTGGTAAGACGTACTTTCGCAACTTTACGCAGGGCAGAGTTTGGTTTCTTTGGAGTAGTAGTGTACACACGCGTACATACGCCACGACGTTGAGGACAAGCATCCAAAGCACGAGACTTTGACTTGGCGCGAATTTGCGTACGACCTTTACGAACTAATTGTTGAATAGTAGGCATTTGCTATACCGTTGATAAAAATTTGTGGAGTGCAAAGGTAACCTTTTTTAATAAACCAACAAAAAAAGATGAAAATATTTGTCGGCCTGTTTGAAGGCCCTGCAAAATACAAAAAAGCCGGCTCTCAACTGCCGGCTTTTTTTGATAACATTTCAGGGCGGGTGTAATCGATTTCCATGGCTGATAAGAGGTTAACGGGGCAAAGGGTTATGTTAAGGGCTGATGGTTCAGAAGGGTTGGATAAGTACAAAGGTGCCAGTTACCGGTTAATATTTGAATGTGAAAAAACTTCTTTCCTATACGTGAAAAAACACGTGAAAAGTTCTTGAATTACTGGCCTATGTGTTTAATCTTTACACTATAACAAACAAATACATATGAGTAAAAGGAAGAATGTAGTATGCACTTGGCTGATAGCTATAGCTATAATGAGCGCCGGTTGCGGGGAAAATAATTCATCCACCCAGACCGATACGGCACCCCATCCACCCGTGGACAGTGCGCTGGCAGGAAAACTGAAAAGCCCGTATACCTGCACGCCACCCAGCAAGCGCGACCTGAATATGCAGCCTATGGTATTGAGTAATACCGAACGGCATCAAATGTCGCTGATGTTTGAAGAAAAATATGCCTTTATCAAGAATGGCCAATATCAGCATTTTCAGCAAGTGCAGGAGCCGGTTAAAGAAGCTGAGCTGACGCTGATGAAATCTTTTACTACAGATGACTGCACTACCTGGCCTGCCCTTCGGGTTTATTACGGACTTGAGCCAAGTATAAATAGGTTTTGCTATATATATGAACCGGTCAATCTGATATTGGCTGGGCAAAGTACCTATTATGATACCTTCAATGTAGTTACTACTACGCCGCGCCATTTGTTTATGGTACAGAATGGCAATTTTGGTGAGATACCGGAGCCACAGGCTATGGCATTGGTGGATAGTTATATGCAGTTTACCTACATCCGCAATGTAGGCGCATATGAACACATGCAGGCCGCTGCTGATCCCCACGGTATCGTATTTCCGTTCGAGGAGTTGGACGAGCTTGTGGAACAGAACTATATGGTATTACTGGAAAGATTGGGTAGGGTATTGGGTGAAAATGGTAAAAAATTGACATTGAAAGAAGTGAAAGCAACCTATCCCCTTGAAGGGGTCATATTCCATTGCGGTGCTAAAATGAGCAATGGCCGTTGGGTGCAAAATCTCACCATGTCACCCACCATCAGCATGCCACCGCCAACGCCGGGTATATTCACAGGTGCATCGGCTGATATGGGTATTTTGTGTCCGCCAAGCTGTGATAGGGTATCTTATAAAGTCCTAACTGAATAACACGGACTTAGTATTTTTGAGAATGAGTATTTATAAAATTCTGTTTTATATAGAGATAGTCTCGGTATTCCTTACGCTTGTTATGGGCCTCATTATGTACAATAGAATTTATACATACATGAAAATCATAGTGCTAAATATTTTAATTACATGTGCTGTTTATGTGTATGGATATTTTGTATTAAATAATACAGGGATAGTGAATGTTTACTTGTTGGTTAATTTCTTATGCTGGG
>JANLJF010000008.1 GCA_029255605.1 Azovibrio restrictus | reverse complement strand
CTGTTAACCCTTTATTATGTGGAATTCCAAATGTACCTAATGGAAGCACGTATCCAGAAGAAAATATTTATAATATAACAAATAATACTTTGGATTCGAAGGCTGAGAATAACATCAACCTTATAAACACAAGCAACGTAGGTTTATCCGCAATCACACTTCATAGCTCGAATTTTACGAAATCTGGCAATAATAATGACTTAGAACTACATCCCAATCCAAATAATGGGTCATTTACAATTCAAGCACCATATTGCGAGAACTGCGAAGTAAGAATAACAGACATTCTGGGATCAACAGTCTATAAAACAATTATGAAGGATTCACAGACAAAAAACATCCAAATGGATGGAATTCTTTCTACAGGAACTTATATCCTTAGGTTATCAGGCAAAAATATAAATCACGTCAAGCATTTTGTGATAAAATAAAATACAAGCCGGCCTCGCGCCGGCTTTTTCGTTTACATCCGTGCCAGCACGTATATAAAATTACACCACATACGGTATGGTCTGCCCCTCACCCTCATTCTACTTTTGTGTCAACAAAAACAGATTATCAACCCCTTAAAATTAAGCAGAATGAAAAAGATCGCCTCAGTTACAGTAATTGCACTTTTAGCTATCGGCTTTACATCATGCAAGAAAGATCACACTTGCACCTGTAAAGACAGCGCCGGCAAAGAAGCCGCTAAATACACTTTTACTAAAGTGAAAAAGAAGGACGCTAAAACCGCTTGCGATAACTGGAACAATACCTTTAAAATATCAGGCGGCAGTTGTGCTCTGTAAGTAGCAATTTTCGTACAGATATGTGTTTTACCCGGGTCTCTACCCGGGTTATTTTTTATAGTCAAACAAAAAATGACATAAATAGGGCAGATTTATTATCTTGCGCTATTACTTTTGTTATCCGTAAAAGATATTATTTCTTATGAAGAAAATTGTTGTACTCGCTTTCTTATCTGCTATAGCATTCACATCCTGCAAAAAGAACTACACTTGCAACTGTACTTATCCTGAAAACTCAGGCTACAGGAACACAGCTGCAGAAAGAGGTAAAATGAGCAAAGCAGATGCTGAAAGGTGGTGTGAAATTTCAGACAATGGTGCAAAACTTCTGGGGGGCAACTGCACACTTCAATAATTACCAGCATAATAGCTTGAAAAAAAATGTCATAAAATTTAGACATTTAATTTTTGGCTATTATATTTGAGGCCTAAGTTAAACCTAAACACATATTTTATGAAAAAAATCGCCCCGATCGCACTGGTCGCCCTGATGGCTGTTGCCTTCACTTCTTGCAAGAAAGACTACAAATGTAAATGTACTACTACCAGCAATGGTGCGAGCGCTACTACTTATTCTGAGTCTTTTAAAGAAACTAAGAAAAAAGCTAAAGACAAATGCAACGCTTTAGATGGTGAAACAACTAACCTTGGCGTTACTGTTAAAGTTGATTGCGAAGTAGAATAGCAAAAACCTAAGTATTTAAATACAGGCATCCTATAAAGGATGCCTTTTTTAATATACCCTATACATATATAAACACAGATTATTTTGAAAATAAGTGTATATACATATATATTTGCATTGTGAAAATAGAAGATGTATTAAAGACAACCAATTTTAAGGATGAGTTGCATAAGGCTACGCTGAATGTACTCTACACTTCTTATTGGCTGAAAGATCATACCAGCAGCGCGCTGAAGGAAAACGGACTGACCACTGAACAGTTCAACGTGCTGCGCATCCTGCGTGGCAAGCACCCGGAATCTATGTGCGTGCGCGATATAGCCAGTCGTATGATAGAGCGCAGCTCAAATGTACCGCGCATTATAGACCGCCTGGTAGTAAAGAAACTGGTAAAACGCATACAATCGAAAGAAGATAAGCGCGAAACCCTGATAAATATTACAGAAGCAGGGTTAAAGCAACTGGAACTGGCCAGTAAAAGCCTGGAAGGTATCAACCGCACCATACTGGGTCTTACCAACCAAGAAGCGGAAACACTCAATATGCTGCTGGAAAAATTCAGAAAAATAGATTAAACAACCTTAAAAAAATAAATACTATGGCAACAACTAAATGGACGTTAGACGCTTCTCACTCTGAGATACAATTTAAAGTGCGTCACATGATGATATCAAATGTATCGGGCGAATTCCAGAAATTCGATGCATCTGTAGAAACAGAAGGTGATGATTTCACCACGGCTAAAATCAGCTTTACCGCCGATGTAGATTCTATAACTACGAAGAACGAGCAACGCGATGGCCACCTGAAATCTCCCGATTTCTTTGATGCCGCCAACCACCCGCAGCTGAAGTTTGAAGGCACAAAGCTGGAAAAAGTAGATGATGAAAGCTACAAGCTGCACGGCAACCTCACCATCCGGGAAACGACTAAACCTGTAACTTTCGATGTAGAGTATGGTGGCACTATCGTCGACCCATGGGGTGCTACCCGTGCAGGTTTCACTATCGATGGTAAAGTAAACCGTAAAGAATATGGCCTGCAATGGCAGGCACTCACAGAGGCCGGTGGCCTGGTAGTAAGCGATGATGTGAAAATACACGCAAACGTAGAATTTGTAAAAGGGTAACGATAGATGGATATGACTATCGGGGGGCTGTTGCGAAAGCAATAGCCCTTTTCTTTTTATTTAATTGTAACTTTTCATTTGTACAAACGATATACTACTATGGAATTTGCCGGAAAGACCATTTTCATAACAGGTGCCAGCCGCGGCATAGGTAAAGCTATAGCGCTGAAACTGGCTGCACATGGTGCTAATATTGTAGTGGTGGCCAAATCGGTAAATGAAAACCCTAAGCTGGGCGGCACCATCTATTCTGCAGCCGATGAAATAACGGCAGCGGGCGGTAAAGCATTGGCCGTACCCTGCGATGTGCGCGATGAAGAACAGGTAATACATGCCATACAGCAGGCCATCACCATATTCGATGGTATTGATGTGGTGATAAACAATGCTTCTGCCATATCACTTACCAATACTTTGCAAACGGAAATGAAGCGCTACGACCTGATGCACGATATCAACGTACGCGGCACATTCCTGGTTACAAAGCATTGTATCCCCTTCCTTAAAAAAAGCAGCAACCCGCATATCCTCACCATGTCGCCCCCGCTCGATATGCAGCCCAAATGGTTTGCAGCATCGGTCCCATACACTATTAGCAAGTATAATATGAGTATGCTGGCGCTAGGCTGGGCTGCAGAACTGAAAAAGGATGGCATTGCCGCCAACTCCCTGTGGCCGGCTACTACCATAGCTACTGCCGCGGTAAAGAACCTGCTGGGCGGAGAACTGATGGTAGCCCACAGCCGCAAACCGGAGATAGTGGCCGATGCCGCTTTCCATATCCTGTCGCAACCTGCGGCTACCTGCACCGGCAATCATTTTATAGATGAAGATGTGCTGAAACAGGCTGGAATAACCGATTTTGAGCCCTATGCTATCACGCCGGGCGTACCCTTGCAAAAAGACTTGTTTCTTGATTAAATCTCCGTTACCTGCATATATCTATATACAACACCGTTTATTTTCACATAAAACATACACCGCGAGAAATTCATGCTCACTATTAACAACATCTCCAAATCTTACAGACCCATTCAGGCATTGAAAAACGTGTCCTTCGATGTGCCGCAAGGCTGTGTATTCGGCATCCTGGGGCCAAATGGCAGTGGCAAAACTACCCTGCTGGGCATCCTGCTCGATGTATTGAAAGCTGATGGTGGCACTTACCAATGGTTCGGCAATGACGATGCGGTTGCTGCCCGCCGCCAGATAGGCTCCCTGCTTGAAACACCTAATTTTTATCATTACCTATCTGCGGTAGATAACCTGAAAATAGCCGCTGCCATCAAAAAGCGCGGTGGCGATGATATAGACCGCGTGCTGGATATTGTAAACCTCAGCCAGCGAAAGCATAGTAAGTTCCAAACCTATTCTTTGGGCATGAAACAGCGCCTGGCCATAGCATCGGCCCTGCTGGGCAATCCTAAGGTGCTGGTGTTCGATGAGCCGACCAATGGTCTTGACCCTGCAGGTATTGCCGAGATACGTGAATTGATACATCGCCTCAATGAACATGGCATCACCGTAGTAATGGCCAGCCACCTGCTCGATGAAGTGGAGAAGGTTTGTACGCACGTAGCTATCCTCAAGCGTGGCGACCTGCTGCTGAACGGCCCGGTAAATGAAGTACTGCGCAGCGAAGACCAGATAGAAGTAAGCGCCGGCGACCTGGTAAACCTGCAGGCAGTGCTGCAACACATGCCGGGTATTAAAGATGTTAAACGCAATAACGGCATTCTAACGCTTTCTTGCAGCGATACCTTGCAACCTGCAGAGATTAACCAATACGCAGCCACCAACGGTATCACCCTATCGCACCTGCTGCTGAAAAAGAAAAGCCTCGAAACCAAATTCATGGAACTTACCAACAACTAAACATCACACACATGCAATCTTTACTCGCTATAGAATGGATGAAGCTGAAACGCTACCGTACGTTTTGGATTCTTATTGGGTTCTTCACCTTGCTCCTCGCCTTCTGGAACTACGGCATCAGCGGTGGCTTCCTCAAGATAGGCGCCGGCGATATCAATATCCTCAACCAGGCTTACACCTTTTCATATGTATGGCAAAACCTGGGCTTCTGGGCCGGTGTATTCGTTGCCTTTCTTTCCGTGCTGGTGGTTATCGTCACCACCAATGAATACCAGTTTCGCACCAACAGGCAGAATGTAATTGACGGTTGGAGCCGCATGCAGTTCTATCATGCCAAATGGCTGGTGGTGCTCTCATTAGCCATACTTACGACGTTTTACGTTTTTATACTGGGTATCATTTTCGGTGCCAGCTATGGTTCTATGGACTATTTCCCGGGCAAGATCAGCAAACTGTTCTATGTATTTATCATAGCGCTCAACTATTATGGCTTCGCCTTACTGCTTTCGCTGTTCTTCAAGCGCAGCGGCATCACCATAGGCCTATTCTTCCTGTATTCTATGATACTGGAATCCCTGCTAAAAGGCCTTATCAACTGGAAGATAAAGCACAGCATTGGCAACTTCCTGCCACTACAATCAAGCGATGAGCTACTGCCCTTCCCCTTGATGGATATGATGAAGACAATGGCCAATATGCCCCAAAGCCTGCCTGATTGGTATTATGTCCTGGCTTCTTTCTGCTGGATAACTTTATATTACTTTATAGGCAGGCAGAAATTAGTAAGTAGTGATTGGTAAATTTGAAGCATGGTAGCAGACAACAGGCCGGTAATTTTAGTAACGAACGACGATGGAATTACAGCCCCCGGTATCAGGAACCTTGTAGAAGCGGTAAGGCCACTGGGGCAGGTTATAGTGGTAGCTCCCGACAGTCCGCAGTCGGGCATGGGCCATGCCATCACCATCGGCGAGCCTTTACGCCTGAATAAGGTGGAGATTTTTGAAGGTATCGATTCCTGGGAGTGCAGCGGCACGCCGGTTGACTGTGTTAAGCTGGCGCGCGATATCATCCTGCACCGCAAGCCCGATATCTGTGTCAGCGGTATCAACCACGGTGCCAATCATTCTATCAATATCATATACAGCGGCACCATGAGTGCGGCTATGGAAGCCGCCATCGAGGGTATCCCCTCCGTGGGCTTCTCCCTGCTCGATTTTGCATACGATGCTGATTTCACCATAGCAAGGGAAGTGGCACATACCATTGCCAGGCAATTGCTCACCGCACCTGTACCACCCAATACCCTGCTGAATGTGAACATACCCAAGGTAACGGGTAGCGACTATAAAGGGCTGAAAATATGCCGCCAGGCATATGCCAAATGGGAAGAAGAGTTCGACCGCCGTACCGACCCGCGTGGCCGAAACTATTACTGGATGACCGGTAAGTTCGTAAACCTGGATAAAGGTGATGGCACCGACGTGCAGGCACTGCACGATGGCTATGCATCTGTCGTACCCATCAAGTTCGACTTTACGGATACTCACATGAAAGCCCACTTGGAAGAGAGCTGGAAGCAAATACTCGGTTAGCCCGGCAGCACCGTTTCCTTTTCAGGGCAGCGCGCATGCTTAATGCTTTCCTTGCCTTTCATAATGCGTGCACGGTGTTCACTGCCCCACTTGCCCAGTTCAAATATTACCTTTTCAAGCGATTTGCCATAAGGTGTAATGCTATACTCTACCGTCACGGGTGTGGTGTCAAACACCGTTCGTTTTACCAGCTCATTCAGCTCCAGTTCCTTCAGCTCTTTCGATAACATTTTGGGTGTTACCCCGTCTATGAGTCTATGCAGTTCTTTAAAACGGTAGTTGTGGTGCAGCAATGCCACAATGATGGGTATTTTCCATTTCCCGTTCAGTATGTCTAATGAGTCGCGCACGGGCTTCAGGTGTTGCAGGCATTCTGCACTCATGGGCTTTACTCCTAATTCATGTTCCATAATCTGCTATCCTTTTGTATACCGGTATGCTATTGTATAGTGGTATATATTATATAGCAAATGTACGGAGTTTTGCTTTTATAAAAATTCAAATATTATGAAAGCAAATAAGATCATCTATTGGATAACCACCATATTGATTTCTTTAGGGTTCACCATGAGTGCCGTTATGTACTCTCCGGTAATCCTGAAATTGTAGCAGGGTTTAAGCTACTGGGCTACCCGCACTATTTCCTGCACATCCTGGCCACAGCCAAATTGTTGGGCGTAGTAGCACTTTTACAAACAAAATCACATACGCTAAAGGAATGGGCCTATGCCGGGTTTACGATTGATATCATTGGCGCAGCCTGGTCGCACCTGGCCATTGGCGATGGCATTACCAGTCCGCTGATATTCGGGGCACTGCTGGCAGTTTCCTACATCTTTTACCATCGCGTAAAGGCACAGGTTTCGCTGCAACCTTCAAGAGCATAGTGCATATTCATAATTTCCCATACGTACAACCGGGTATTCTTACCCGGTTTTTCATTTATGCTGTATCTTCGCCATGCATATATGATAAAACGGTTTGCAATATATGGTATACTGGTAGCGGTGGCGGCTATATCACTTCAGCTAATACAATATAAGTTATTAATTATCAATAATTCAATTGAATTATATAGTGGTGTGTTAGCGCTGATATTTACTATAACCGGCATATATGCGGGCCAAAGGCTCACAAGGAAAAAGGAAGTGGTCATAGAAAAGCTCGTTTATGCCACCCCCGACCCGGTTATGACCTCCCTCCCTATCGAGGTAGATGAACAATTGCGCGAAAAACTGGGCATCAGTAAGCGCGAGTTCGAAATACTGGAACTAATGTCGCACGGCCACAGCAACCAGGAAATAGCTGATAAATTATTTGTATCTGTCAGCACAGTGAAGACCCATACTTCCAATATATTTCTAAAGCTCGATGTAAAGCGCAGGACGGCTGCCGTCAAGAAGGCGCAAGACCTCAACCTCATCGCTTAGGCTCCTACTTTCGTACAAAACCCTCATTTTTAGCCATTTTTACCAAAATTCATACTTTGGTATGAAAGGTATTTCGCACCATTACCCTTCATTTGCATAAATTCGAAACAACAACGTATATGAAAAAAACAGTACTTACTTACGGTTTTCTGGCAGGCGGCGCTTTTGTCATCGTCCTCTTTATCATGACAGCCATGATAAAATCGGCTAATATGGGACATAGCATGCTGGTAGGTTACGCCTCTATGCTATTAACCTTTTTACTTATCCATTTCGGCATGCTCTCTTACCGGAAGAATGAGGGCAATGGTACCATTTCTTATGGCAAGGCATTCCAGGTAGGTATCCTTATTACAGCTATCGGGTGCCTCTGCTACGCTATAGCATGGGTCATCATCCAGCGCACCATGATGCCCAATTTCCTGGAAGATTACATGAATTACGAACTGCAGCAGATGAAAGAAAAAGGAGCTTCTGCAGCAGCGATAGCTGCGAAATCACTTGAAATGAGTCAGCATAAACACTTGTATGACAATGTAATAACGGAAGCGGCTATCACCTTCTTAGAACCCCTACCGGTAGGCCTGCTGGTAACATTGGTATCTTCATTCATTGTCAGCAGGAAGAAGGATAAAAAAACATCACTCAACCAAGCATAAACGAAATACATTATGGAAAAACCCAAAATAGGCTACATCTCTTGGCACGACCTGACCGTTGACGATGCTGAAACCGTTAGCGATTTCTACAGTCAGGTAGTGGGCTGGAGCCGCCAGGCTTTCGATATGAAAGGCTATAACGACTATGTTATGAATGTCCCCGACAGTAACCCTGCCGGTGGCATATGCCATGCACGCGGCGGCAATGCCGATTTACCACCTCAATGGCTGATGTACATCACCGTAGAAGACCTCGACAAAAGTATAGCTAAGTGTATAGAGTTAGGCGGTAAGATCATTGGCAGCAAAAGAAAAATGGGCGAACAAGGTGAATACTGCCTGGTGCAAGACCCTGCCGGCGCCCATGTGATGCTATGTAGCTAAAAGCACAGAATTAAAGCATGGTTCAAATTAGATTATTGATTACCAATAATTTAACTTGAATCATTTGATGCTGATTATTAATAAATAGTTAGTGGTTCGCCCAACCTACTACAACAAAAGCATGCGCTTTTTCAATCAGGCTGCACATATTAGCATCTGTTCTTTTAAAATAACTATGTAAATCTTTATCTATCGTTTTAGCAGGATACGGCCCATCAAAGTAAAACTTCCAGAACTGTAATATCTTCTCTTCAGGATATTGAGACAATATATAATGTACCAATGCCATATCGTTGGCTGTGTGCTCCCTACAACATCTTGAAAAAAGGATTCAGCATCGGCCTGCCAATGGGCATCAACCGATATGGCAATGATTTTATTATAATACATGGTGTCGTTTACCGATGTCATTGTACCCAAAAACTTCGCTATATGATCATAGCTGTAATGATATAGAATACCGTGTTTGCCCACGTTAGTATCTTCGTAACCATATATAGCAGCAAACGTCTTATAATCATCCGGGAACTCCTCAAAAAATGCAGGCTCATATTTCTGTTTATTAGGATCCTTTTGCCACTTTCCATATATCAACTTCAATTGCGATGCCTTTTCATATAACAACTCATCCTGCGCATTTACCGCCATTACAGATATACAACATAGGATAATGGAAACCAGTAAAGCCTTCATATCTCTAATATAGTATTATATTTATACAACACAAACGTTCACCTTAATTATTGATATAAATTCAGTATATTTGCTATAATAAACAACAGGGCATTTTTGTTTCTTTTGTTTCCAAAAACGTAAAATCAGCGAAAAACTATCAAAAACTATCAACATATAATTAAATTCACCATAACTATATTACATAATTAACGAATTTAACAGGCCGCCTGCTATCCGCCAATCCACCAATTCGCGCTATCTTGCAGCCTGGTTATTTAGTTTTCTACAGAATGGATTACAATAGGTTATTAGTAACGGCAGCGCTTCCTTACGCCAATGGCCCCGTACACATCGGGCACCTGGCCGGTTGCTTCCTACCCGCAGATATATATGTACGCTACCAGCGTGCACAAAAGCGCGATATCAAGTTTGTATGCGGTAGCGATGAGCACGGTGTGCCCATCACCATCCGTGCTATGAAGGAAGGCGTTACCCCACAGCAGGTGGTAGATAAATACCACGCTATCATAAAAGACAGCTTCGAGCAGATGGGTATCTCTTTCGATATCTATTCGCGCACCAGCAATCCCACCCACCACGAAACATCGCAGGCTTTCTTCAAAAAGCTGTACGATGAGGGCGTGTTTGAAGAAAAGGAAAGCGAACAGTATTACGATGAGGAGGCTAAAACCTTCCTGGCCGACCGCTATATCGTAGGTACCTGCCCCGTGTGCAGCAACCCCAATGCCTATGGCGATCAGTGCGAGAAATGTGGTTCCACCCTTTCTCCCGAGCAGCTTATCAATCCGCGAAGTGCTCTTAGCAATGGGGCGCTGGTAAAACGCCCTACCAAACACTGGTACTTCCCGCTCAATAAATATGAGGAGTGGCTGAAACAATGGATCATTGAGGGCAAGAAAGACGAGTGGAAAAGCAATGTATACGGCCAATGTAAAAGCTGGCTGGATAATGGCTTGCACCCCCGCGCCATGACCCGCGATAGCAACTGGGGCGTACCCGTGCCGCTGCCTGGTGCCGAAGGTAAGGTGCTGTATGTGTGGTTCGATGCGCCTATTGGCTACATCAGCGCTACTAAAGAGCTGACACCTATGTGGAGCGACTATTGGCAAAAAGAAGATACCAAGCTGGTACACTTCATAGGTAAGGATAATATCGTATTCCACTGCATCATATTCCCCGCTATGCTCAAGGCGCATGGCGGCTATGTACTACCCGATAATGTTCCGGCTAATGAGTTCCTGAATATAGAAGGTGATAAAGTATCCACTTCGCGCAACTGGGCTGTGTGGGTGCATGAATATCTTAAAGATTTCCCCGAGCAGCAGGATGTACTGCGCTATGTACTGTGCGCCAATGCCCCCGAAACAAAAGACAACGACTTTACCTGGAAAGACTTCCAGGACCGCACCAATAGCGAACTGGTATCTATCTTCGGCAATTTCATCAACCGTGCCTTTGTGCTGATGCATAAGCTATGCAACGGCAAAGTGCCAAAGCTGCACCAGGATGTGATGGACGATGCCGACCGGGCACTGATAAATGAGATACAGAATGCCAAGGCAAATGTGGAGGCCAATATCGAGAACTATAAGTTTCGCGATGCCCTGTTTGAGGTGATAGACCTGGCCCGCAAAGGCAATAAATACATGCAGGATAAAGAGCCGTGGATTGTTGCGAAAACACTGGCTGAAAATCCGGATAACCAGAAACTGATAGATAACTGCCTGCACCTATGCCTGCAGCTCACGGCCAACCTGGCCATCCTTGCCAATCCGTTCTTGCCCTTCACGGCTAAGAAAATGTGCGGCATGATGAAGGTGGTAGACCGCATGCTGGAATGGGAAAACGCCGGTAAGATGAACCTGCTGAACGTAGGCTAC
>JANLJF010000007.1 GCA_029255605.1 Azovibrio restrictus | reverse complement strand
GCCGGCTACCTTCGTTATACCTATGATGCTAACGGAAGGCTGGTAGAAGAACTGGACTCAACGCTTTACGCCTATCGCCTGCTCTACACCTACGATGCTGCAGGCAATATGTTGTCGCAGGAACAGCAGGAGCTGCGGGGCAGCGTATGGGAGCCATACACTTACAATTGGTATAGCTACGATGCAGCAGGCAACCGCGATACCAGCGTATCACAAATATGGCGCGGCACGGCTTACGAAAACTATTTCCGCTACATATTCATGTATAATGGAACGCTGCTGGAAAAGCAGTATGAGCATAGCTACAACGATACCACGCAGGCATGGCGTCATGAGTATCTGACAAGCCATACTTACAATGCAGGTGGTAAAAAGCTGATAGATAGCAGTTTTATATGGTCGGATGCGGTGGGCGACTATGTGTACGCAGGGCAGTGGCAGCGTTATACCTACAATGCATTGGGGCTGAACGATACCATAGTAGTAGGTAATGGCGAGCGTGCTATAATGGAATATAACGTCGATAACTGGCTGACACGGGAGTATAACAACAGGGTTTCATACCCCTACGACAGGCGCTACTATTACCAGCCGGTGCCTACCGAAAGCGTAGCGGGTGCGCCATCGCCCGTGGCAGATATTACCCTGTACCCCAACCCTGCGCGCGATTTACTGCAACTGCGTATAGTATTAAAAGATAGCAAACCCTGCACCGCAGCTATATACGACAGTAACGGCAGGCTGCTGCGCCAGTGGCAGGAAAAGGGTAGCACCACACGCACCATCCCCATCAGCGACCTCGCAGCAGGCACCTACATCCTCACCATCAGCAATGGTGCGGAAAGGCAATCGCAGCAGTTTGTAGTGGCGCGGTAGCCCAACGTGCGCTGTGCATTATAATGTCTTATACACTAATACCATATCTAAAACAAACCTATGAACAAGTACTTTTCTCTATCTGCAGCAGTACTGCTGTGCAGTGTTTGCAGCATGCAGGCACAAACATCGCGCCTGGTGGCCGTTACACGGTCAAATATCGATGCATCGGGCACCCGTACCATACTCGATACCTCGAATATCATTTACAACCCGGGCAATAGCCATATAGGCACACCGCAGCAATTTCACTCTGTGCTGTTGAAAGCGGATACCGTCATAACAGCAAAATATAGCAGCAACAGCCCCTATCCATAACGGCTTGTTGTTACCGGTTTTGATGCCGCCGGCAGGCCCATGCATAAGTATATGTATGCAACTACAACGCTTTTGCAAAGGCGCCAATTATTTGGCTATGCTGCAACGGGCATGGCCGATACCACACGTACGTGGTCGTATAATCAGTCGCTAGGGGCTACCGTAAATATATACAGCGGGGGCAAACTGGCAGAAACAAGATATGAGGATTCTACAGGTAACCTGAAAAGCCGGCAACTATATACCTACGGCCCGCATGGCATCGAAAAGGCGGAAGTGGTGGATAATAAACCCATACCCGATACCATGCGGCGTACCACCACAGTATATACTGCGACGGGGCTGGTAGATAGTGTGATAGATATGCAGGTAAGTTTATCGGGCGATGTGGCTACAGAGCTGCAGGTATTTGCCTACAATGCCGCCGGCAAGCCGGTGTCTTCGAATCACTTTTACAGCGAAGCGGGTAGTGGTTATATACCTTATATTCACAGTGGTTATCGTTACGATGTGGCAGGATACCTTGCAGATGATACGATATACAATGACTTTTCGATGAGCGGCAACCTGCTGCCTGTTAGCATTATGAGGTATACCTATAATAGTGCCGGGCTTAATGATACGCTGCACAATATGCCATGGAGTGGTACCACATCATCGTTTTACTACAATACATGCGATGTAATGACCTATAATGCCGATGGCCAGCTGAGCAGTAAAGGTAAATACATACTAAACCAGTCTACTGGGCGCTATGAACCACTAAGTTTCATGGACTTTCATCACTATTACTATTCCAATACCACATCGGTAGCTGCAGCTGTGCAAAAGGTGATAGATATGTGGCTGTACCCCAATCCTGCCAGTAGCATATTGCAGGTGCGTATAGCTGCTGCTGGCACGAAGCCCTATACCATACACGATGCTATGGGCAGGCTGCAGCGCACCTGGCAGCCACAGCATGGGCAGCAAATGCATACCATCCCCGTCAGCGATTTACAGGCAGGCACTTACATCCTCACCATCAGCAATGGCGCGGAAAGGCAATCGCAGCAGTTTGTAGTGGCGCGGTAATAGCGTTTATAATAAATGATACATACATCAAGGCAGCATCTATAAGGGTGCTGCCTTTTTTTTAATTGCAGATTAAATAATGTAACAGTTGTGTCTGTATTCTGTCATAAGGCAGCAGGATAGCGGGTTTTGTTTAAGGTGCGGCATATAAATTGCTGTTATATTCAAACGGATAAAACACAACTATTCTTTATGAAAATGAAAACTACACTTTTATTGTCTTCCCTATTGCTGGCATCGGCCCTTGGCACAAAGGCACAAATTGCACCGCGCCTTATAGGCACGCATCACACCTTTCATAACGGCAGTACCTGGCAGGTCATCGATACGGTGCAACTGAGATATGCCTGGGGCAATGGCAATGCCGGCGGCGCTACGGAATATGAAGCGGGTACGCTGAAGTTTGACACGCTGAGGCGCTACAGCCATAACGGTTCGGGCTACACCTATCAATATCAGAGCAGCAGGCATTATAATGCTGCGGGCCTTTTGGATACATCGCTGCAGATGTATAACACGGGCGGCACCCTGGTAAACAGCAATATGGATGTATACCGCTACGATGGTGGCGGGCGCGATACGGCCAGATATATGTATAGCTGGAACAATGTGGCCGGTACCTGGATGCCGCAGCTATACACTGCTACGGTATATAGCCTTACGGGCAGCATGATCGTTACCACACAGTATGCCGACCCGGTAACCGGCGTGCTCACCAATAATGCCCGTAATACATATAACTATACAGGTATCAACCTTTCTTCTACCGAACATGAAGTATGGGATGTAGCGGGCAGTGCATGGGTAAAGCAGGAACGCTATACCTATACATACGATGCCAATAATAACAATGACACGGTACGGGAACAAATGTGGGATGTAGGCACATCGGCCTATATAGATATGAACCTGCAGGCCAGTACATATAACCCCGTGAATAAACTGACCCTTACCGACTATTATGGTATGGGCGGCAGCGGCTGGCAACTGGTGGCGAAGTATAAGTATGTATATGATGGTGCCAACAGGCTGGTAAGCGATACGATACTGTATGCAGATTTTACCGGCAATATATACCCCAGTACGGCCCACCGCTACCTGCACGATGCGATGGACAGGGTAGATACTACCTATACCATACGCTGGGCAAACGGTGGTGTGGTGTTACCCGATAGCATCCGTATGTATACCAGCTATACCAGCATGAATAATATAACAAGGCGTGCCAGCAAGGTGTGGGATGTAGCCACCGCAAGCTGGACGGATAAAGACGGCGCTACAGACCAGAAATTCTGGTACGATATAACAGCAGGTATAGACAAGAAGCCGGGCAGCAATATTGCAGGCATCCACCTGTACCCCAACCCTGCGGGTAGCTTTGTGAATATAGATGTGAAGATGGAAAGGCAACAGCCTTATACCGTAAGCATATACAACGCCATGGGTGCGCTGCTACGCCAGTGGGAAGAGAAGGGCAGCAACAGCCGCATGATAAGCACTACCGACCTTCAGGCGGGGAACTATATTGTAACCATACGCAGTGGTAGCGATGTGCAGCATGCACAGTTTGTAATAGCACGATAATAGCGAGCGGCCATAGACAGATAGCAACAGCGTAGCGGGCGCCATAACCTGCTGCGCTGTTTGTAACAGCCATTTTTCCTGAAGCGTTTTCATATAATAACAAGTACAGCGTGCGCCTCCTTTCCAGGGGGTGTTTTGCTTTGTGTGGGGTAAACCTTTTTATATCTTCATGGTACTATGAAGCATTGTTGGCTATTATTGCTATTACTATTGCCCCGCATGGCATATGCACAGACAGATACGGCAGTATTGTTTGCCAAAGTAAAGGCATTGATAAACGAGGATAAACATATGCAGGCTATACCGCTGCTGGACCAACTGCTGGATGTAGATAATAATAACTATAGCTGGCATTATGAACGTGGTAAATGCTATGCTATAACCGGGCGCGCCGACCTGGCAGTGGAAGACTTTACAGCGGCAATAAAAAGCAACCCATCATGCGGACACTGCTATGCCTACCGTGGTGTGATATATAATGCCGCACACCTGAATAATGAAGGTCTTAGTGACCTGAATGCTGCACTGCTATTGCTGCCCGATAAAGACAGTGTACGGGTGGCTACCCTCACCGCACGCGGATGGCTGAAGTATAGCATACAGGATTATAAAGCTGCTATAGCAGACTACCTGCTGGCATTGGAAATAGATAGCAACTATATAGGCGCTTTGATGAATATATGTGGTGCTTACCTGGAACTGGGCATGCAAAAGGAAATGGACCACTATGTGCATAAGGTGATGAAGAGAGATTCTACCAGCTCTGCATGGCTCAGCAATCTTGCCTTTATCTACATAAAAAATAAAAACTATGATGCGGCACTGATATATGCTGACCGTGCCATAGCTGCTGAAAAGAATGCTAAAGAAAAAACCGGTGTGCCTTATAACAACCGTGGCTATATAAAGTATATGCAGGGCGATATGAAGGGTGCCTTGAAAGATATAAACAAAGCATTGGAAATATGGGATGCCAATAGCTATGCCTACCGAAACCGTGCGCTGGTATACATTGCCACCAAGCAAATCCCCAAAGCCTGCGAGGATATGGAACGCGCATTGGAACTTGGCTATACCGAACAATATGGCGATGATATGCAACAGCTACGGGATAAGCATTGCAGTAAGAAATAAAGATGCCACTATACAAGAAAGCCACCTATATCCAGGTGGCTTTTCTGTTTATGAAATATCATAGCTATCACTCCTTCATCACCTTACCACTTGCCAATTGAACCTTGCCATTGCTTATACGGTAGTAATACATACCTGCGGGTAATGATGCCATGGGCAGGTTGATGCGTTGTGTGCCGGTGCTGTATAGCTGTGACGGTATGGTGTGCACTGTGCGGCCATATACATCGCTCAGGGTGATGCTAAAAGTTTGCGTTTCGTAAATGGTAAGCTCCAGTGTGGCGGCATCGTGTGTGGGGTTGGGGTATACCATGGCCTGCATTTGCGGTGTAGCTATGGTAGGTATGTAGGTAGATGTATCGGGCGGGGTGGTGGTATCGCGGATGCGGAAGAGCTCGCGCCCCATGGCCGTATCGAGCGCACGGAAATACAAATCGCCCTGAAACTCGGTGAACTCGAAAGGCATACCACTTACATTTCCGGGATACAGTACTGTCATCTGCGGCGGATTGGTACCGTCATATATCCATAACTCTTCGTGTTCTACAGAATCGTCAACAGACATGTATAGTTTGCCTTTATAGGTTTTAAGGCATACAGGTGTACCACCATCGGCACCTGCACGAAATTCGAACACGAGCGAAGTGTTGCCGGTAATGATATCATACTTATACAGCTCATTGCCATTGGTACCATCGGTGCCCGAAAAGTAGATGGCATTTTTATAACCTGCCAGGTCATCAGGCATAATGAGGCTTACGCCGTTGCCCGCGCCGGGGTTCACATCTGTAAGGCGTGTGGGTGGGTTGGTACCATCGTAGCTCCACAGTTCTGTACCATTAGCGGCGGTGGTTGCCACAAAGTATAGTTTGCTATTGTATACATAAAAGCTTTGAGGGTTACTATTGCCGGTGCCGGGATTTATATCGTGTACCAATACCGTAGCCGTATGTCCGGGGGTGTAAGAATAGAGCTCCGATCCTGTAGCGCTGCTATACCCCATGGTATATAGCTTGCCATTGAAAGCGACCATGTTGCTGCCGAAATAAGCACCGGGGTTCTGGAAGTTGCTGACAAGGAGGTTTTCCGCATCCGTAAGCGGATTGTAAACATGCAAGTCGCGCCCTGCGCTGCCAGATGTGGTATAGTATAACAGGTTGTTCAGCACGGTTAGGTTTTCGGGGTTAGGATCGGTACCCGAGGATGAAGCGTGTGCCAGTTTTGCGGGGTTAACGCCGTCATACACATATAGTTCTGCATTTCCGATAGCGCTGGTGCGCCCGATGAATGCGAGGTATCCATTAACTACGGCAGCCGGATGGTTTAACCACGTAGTTACATGTACGGCACAGTCTGTGCCTGTATAAACGTCCTTCAGCACAGTAAATGTGGGTGCAGCACCGCCGGAGGTATACATCATTTCCTGCCCCGCAGCGGGTGTGCAGGCGTAGAAATATAGCTTGCCCTTAAAGGGTGTCATGGCTATAGGCATACCATGATCGGAAGGGCCGGGGTTGATCTCGAATTTTTCAATGATCTGTGCATGGCTGCCCATGTACGCTATGAGCATAGATAGTAACAGGGTGATTTTTTTCATAAAAATGTATTGTGGAAAGGATTAAATATACGGCAAAAAAATAAGCCCCTCGCTGAGAGGGGCTATATGTTGGTTTGTAACTGATTATCACTCCTTCACCACCTTACCACCCGCCAGTTGTGTACTGCCGTTACTTACACGATAATAATACATGCCTGCAGGTAATGACTGCATGGGCAGGGTGATGCGTTGTGTGCCTGCATGGTATGGTGCGGATGGTATGGTGTGTACCGTTCGGCCCTGTGCATCGGTAAGTGTTACTTCCAATGTCTGTTGTTGGCGCAGGGATATTTCCAGCGTAGCGGCATCGTGTGTGGGGTTGGGGTGCAGGGTGGTGCTTACCTGCTTATTGATGCCGGCAACGGATGCCGGTATATCTGTAAACTTGAATAGCTCATACCCACCTGCATCTGTAAAGGCTGTGAAGAAAAGGCTATTGCCCTGCGTGGTGAACTGCAGCGGGTCGCTATCATCGGGGCCGGGGTTTACATCGGCTGCCAGCGTGGCGGTGTCGCCATCGTACTGCCACAGTTCGCGGCCATGTGCGGCATCGGTGCCCGAAAAGAACAGCTTATCATTATACATGCACAGCGATTGTATGTCTATGCTCCTCACCGTGCTTTTATATACCACCGCCGATTTTCCTGTAATGGGGTCGTACTGCACCAGTTGATAATACATATCGGATGTGCGGGCTACATAATATACCTTGTCGTGATAGGCTGCTATGGTGCTGCCTTCGCGCAGTGCGCCTACAGCGGCTACATCTACCTGGCTGTTTACCGATATACACCGTGGTGCCGATATGCCATTGTACAT
Source organism: Azovibrio restrictus (assembly GCA_029255605.1). GTDB lineage: Bacteria > Bacteroidota > Bacteroidia > Chitinophagales > Chitinophagaceae > Polluticoccus. The sequence goes on along the minus strand of JANLJF010000007.1, from coordinate 3,832 downwards.
AAATATGCCTGCACCTATCATAGGTGCTGTGCCGTAGAAGTATAGCCTGTTGTTTATAACGGTGTAGGTATGGGCATCCTGTATCACAAAGCCGGGCCATATATCCTGCAGCAGCAGGGTGGTATCGGCTACCGGGTCGTGCACATACAGTTCGCCGTGTTTATTCCTGTCGCGCGATGTGAAGTACACTTTATTCTGAAAACCGATGATGTCTGTAATGGTATTATCGTTCACCACCAGGCTGGTTACTTTTTTGGCTTCATTGCCATCTACCTTGTAGCGCCATAGCTGCTGGCCATTGTAATTATATACACCGGCAAAGAACAACTGTTCGGGCAGGGGCGCCATGATGGCACCGTTCACAAAGCCGGGATACAGCGGCAGCAGGTCGACCGTGAGGGTCGGGGTGCCGGTAGTATTCAGCTTATACGGGCCATAGTATTTGCCATCATACCCCCAGAAATACAACTCTTCCTTAAACACGCTGATAGGTCGTCGGTCGTCGGTAAAAGCATGTGCAAAAGGTGTATTGCCCGGGTATATATCGGCCACCATAGCGGGTGCAGTGTTTTCATTTACCCTCCATAGCTCCTGCCCGTGCAGGCTGTCATTGGCATAGAAATATACATTGCCTGCATACGTGGTAAGCCCCATAGGCGTAGAGGTTTGGAAGCCGGGGTAAATATCGTAGGTCGTAATGCCGTATTGGGCATGGGCGGCAAAAGCAGTAAGTAATATAGAAACAGAGAGTAGCCGTTTTTTCATATACGAGGTTTGTGGTGCAGGCTAAAATTACGCTTTTAGGCAGGGATAGTGTGTATCCGGTTTGTCATTTATTTGTTTTGCTTTTACCTTGCACAGTGTATGCCTGCAGCTCAGCTGAAAGACTATTATAAGATACTGGAAGTATCGCCCAATGCCACCACAGAGGTGATAAAGAAGGCATACCGTGGGCTGGCATTCAAATACCACCCCGATACCAACCCCGGAAATGCTTATGCCACGCACCACTTTCACGAGATACAGGAGGCTTACAGTGTGCTGCAGCACGATGCCCTGCGCCGTAAGTATGATGAAGAGCGCTGGCTGAATGGCATGAGCAACCGTGCCAAAGACCAGGTGGTGATAACCCCGCAATGGATATTGCGCGAAGCTACCCGGCTGGAACGCCACATGGCCACCGTAGATACCTACCGCATGAGCCACAGCGCCCTGTACGACTATATAACACTGCTGCTGGGCGATAGCCATATGGCCATATTGCAGCAGGCCGGCGATACGGACACCAATCATCACATAGTGCGCACCCTGCTGAAAAGCACCGCCACGCTGAAGCACCCGTATATGCAGGCGCTGCAGCCCCGCCTGGTGCTGCTGGCGGGTACCGATAATGCCCTGCTGGAAAACATCTATACACAGGTGCTGCACAGCGGCCGCAAAGCACGGTGGGCGCGGTATAAGCCCCTTTTCATAGTGCTTACGGCATTGCTGCTGTGTGTATTGATGTACCTGTGGGCACGTGTAAAATACCCCCGCTAACCCTGCATTAACTACCCGTATACCTGTGGACGGGAATAGCTATATTTGTATTGTTTATATATTTTACCTATGTACGCTATGGCAAAGCACACGTCGACCGAAGATTTATTTGTAAGGGAAATGATACTGCATGGCAGGCCGGAACGGGCATGCCGGGAGGCATTTCCGCATATGGCGCCGGAGCATGTAGCCGATGCCATTGCCTACATGATGGATGACCCGGAGGTACGTGCCCGTATAGAAGCCGGTATCATATACTTCTACCGCGACCATCTGAATAATATAGAAATACCACCCATTAAAGAAGTGAGTATTGCCGAGCGCCGGGCATTGCTAAAGAAAATAATAGCAGGCGAACGCAAACACCCCAGCTATGTGCGCAACGGCGATGTGCTGCAAATGGTAATGCTGCCACCTACGGAAGAAGAGATACGCGATGCCATACGCATGGATAAGGAACTGGAAGCACTGCAGCTGAACCTTCGCCAACTATAAGTTTTTACCCCCACATTGATCTATCATATTTACCAGGCCCCCATTTCGGGTAAGAGAGAGAATTTTTAGGTTTAATTGTATTTATTGCTTATAATTTGTATTTTTGCTGTACAAAATGAGAAGCTTTAAATCCTAAATCCTAATTCCTACCACTATGTATCATGAAAACCCTAAGTACAAGGAAGTATTCTATAGCCGTGTGCACAACCTGCGCTTTTACATGCCTGAAGATGCTGCCAATGGCTACCATATGAGCCGCTATGTAGCGGCAGGTGCGCAAAACATATATGCCGCCGGTGGCGCTACCAAAGAGCTGCTGGGGCAGATGATGGATAAGATGCTGGAGCTGTGCAATGATGAAAAAAGCACGAAGACACTGCGTACCGATATAGCCACACTGGCCAATAACATTAAATACCGTCTGCGCTACCCGGTAGATGAAGACTGCGGCCTGCGTATGGGTGCGATATACACCTTTGTAGAAGGGGAAGATGCCGACACTACTGAAGACTACTGGACCAGCCACAAGGTAGCACTGGCCAAAGGCGATGCTACCCAGAATATACCACCCGACCCGGAGCTGTACGCTTTTTTTTTAAGCATCGGGATACCATACACGCCATCATGGAGCGAACAGTTGGCTATTTTGACCGATTCGAACTATTTCAGCCAAAGAACGGAAATGCTGAACGGGCTGCTGCCGCAAGCACCACATCTGTAGGTGCGCAGGTAGATGCCTGGTATGATGGCTTTTGGGACATCAGCATGAAATACTGCGAAGGAAATATACAAGCCGCCGAATACCTGATGGATACCAGTGTGTTTATGTTCTATTATCGCATCAAGCAAAAGGCGCACTATGCGCAGTGGCACAATGAACAGCAGCAGCGCAGGAATAGTTAGCAATATGGAGTGCTGCAACAAGCATTTGCAAAATAAAAGCCCGCTGTGGAGAGCGGGGCTTTTTTGCTAATAATATTCGTATGTATAAGTTTCAGATACACCACTTGTATCTTTTTTAGTTTGCAGCAATCTCTTTGTTACGTTATTGTGTGCATCCCTGCTAAGGGTGTCTTCTATTGGATACCTGAGTTTTTCGTCACTCCATGTTTCCGTGCTTCCTTTTACTGCAATGCCATCCATTTCATTGTATGTGTCTACCTGGTGCCGGGTTCGTACACAGTTTTCATATGTAATTGTGGCCACCTCTTTAAGTATCACTTTTTTAGGATTATTTTCCTGTACTCTATAGCTTACAGTTCGGGATGTATGGACATCCACCCATGTCAGGGTGTCGATAGTAACTAATTTGCCATCTACGTATATTATTCCGCTACGAATGTTGCTGGTGGGATAAGTGTAAATGTTTTTTTGTATCGTGTTCTCCTTCACCCAAGAATATTGGATTTCAGAAACGATAGAATCGTATTCGCCCTGTTTGTTATAGTAATATGTGTATGTCTTATAGTCCCGTTCATCCAAAGGCACCCATTCATTGTTATCCAGTTCGACAAATTGCCGTTTCAGTACGATTTTTTTTACAGCGCCTCTAAATCCTTCTATTTCCAGCTTAGCGCAATGGTGTTCTTGCCTGGTGGGTGTTTCTTCCTGTATGTTCCCTGTGTTTTCATTGCCGCAGGCAGTAATAAATGCAATACCCAGCAACCAGCATGTCTTTTTCATGAATGAAAGTTTGCATCAAAAATAGTTTTTCTAAAATAAATTTTGTGAAACAAATAATAATTGTATTTTTGTTGTGAAATTGTCCTCATAGGAAGACGTTCCTTTCAATCTACGT
>JANLJF010000006.1 GCA_029255605.1 Azovibrio restrictus | reverse complement strand
GGCCCATTACGAATGGACGAAGCATGCGTAAAGAATAAGAAAGGGCATCCATGGATGCCCTTTATATTTTACTGTATTACGTGATTTGCGCTAAGATATGCTTCCCAGTTTTTGAGTGCACCGTTTTTCAGTACACGTGGAAATTTATTCATCGCCCCGTCTTTGCCTATCGCTTTCATGTAATCGTAGAAAACATCGTTAGGTAATAGTTCTACAAATACTTCTTTAAGTGCCGATGTACGCTCTACTGCATAGTCGTCATTTATCTCGCAAAGCGTTTCATCAATGATTTTCTTTACTTCGTTGACATCTACATTCGGGTCATCGCAGCCAATGTACCAGCGGTGTGCAAACAGGTTCTCGTATTTAAAACCTGCCACTGTAAATTCACGAATGGTAATATTCAGCTTTTTAGAAACCGTGTCGATGGCTTTGTTCATATTGTCTATAGACATATGCTCGCCACAAAGGCTCAGGAATTGCTTGGTACGGCCTACAATGGCTATCTCTCCCTCTTTGGCATCCGTAAAGCGAATAACATCGCCAATATAATAACGCCATGCGCCAGCACAGGTACTCAGCATTACGGCATAATCCACATCTTCTTTTACCTGATTGATGAGATAAGTGGTTGGGTTTTGTTTCGGGTTGCCATCCTCATCAAAGTTTTCTGAATTGAATGGGACGAATTCGTAAAAGATACCCGCGTTCAATACCAGCTTGATGCCATGATTGCCGGGGCGTGCCTTGAAGCCGAAAGAACCCTCGGATGCCATATAGGTTTCTATATAGTTGATGGGCTTACCCAGTAGCTTCTGGAAGCTTTCTTTATAAGGTTCGAAAGAAACGCCACCGTGTATATAAATGTTCAGGTTGGGCCATATCTCGTGGATATGTTTCACCTTATGGTATTTAATTACTTCATCCAGCACTATCTGCACCCATGCAGGTACACCACATACAGTTCCTACATCCCATTGCGGCGCTTTGCGGATGATGAGTTTTATGCGGTCTTCCCACTTGGGGCGTTTGGATATTCTTTGTCCCGGTTTGTAAAAGAAATTAGACATCCAGCGCGGCATGTTCTTGGCACTGATGCCGCTCATGTCGCCCTCGTAGTAGTCTCCCTTCTCGAAAAGAGAAGTGGTACCCCCCAGCATCAGGATGCCCTTCTGGAAAGCAACGGGCGGGATATTAAATTCCGTCATGCTGCAGAGCTGCTTGAAGCCTACCTTTTTGGTAGATTTCAGCATATCCTGCGTAACGGGTATATGCTTGCTTGCCGCTTCAGACGTGCCCGAGCTGAGTGCAAAATATTTCACCTTGCCCGGCCAGGTAACGTTTTCCTCGCCCTGCTGGCAACGATGCCACCATTGCTGGTGCATTTCGTTATATGTGTGTACAGGCACACGCTCTTTAAAAGCCTTTATAAAATCTACCTCTCTACTCAGGATATCTGCAAAACCGTAATGCTTGCCAAATGCGGTATACTGCCCGCGGTCCAGCAATTGCCTTAACGTATGTCTTTGGTAAGTATATGGTGATGCTACCGGTAGCTTGAACTGTTTCCGTACCCTTAATGAACGTGCTATAAGATTGCCCAACAATGCCATCTTCTGTATCTCGTGCTATTTGTATTGCCTTGTTTGTGAAAACGGATACAAAAATAACTAAGTTTCAGGTCTTTGTTGAATACATATAATGTATTATTAATACTTGTTGTCATATTTAACAAAAGCTACTGGGTATAATAATATAATGTAAACGTCCACAATGGCAGATATGTGTTTTTATTACCTTTGCGCCCTGTATGACAGAAGTGCGTATCATTAATAAATCGCCCCACGACCTGCCGCAATACCAAACGGAAGGATCGGCAGGAATGGATTTGAGGGCCTGGTTGCCGGAACCGGTAGTATTGCAACCCATGGAGCGCAGGCTGATACCAACAGGGCTGTATATGTCGCTGCCCAGGGGATATGAGGCCCAGGTGCGCCCACGTAGCGGGTTGGCCATCAAGCGCGGCCTAAGTATGGTCAATACGCCGGGTACGATAGACAGCGACTACCGTGGCGAGATAATGGTAGCCATGATAAACCTGTCTGCCGAACCGCAGGAGATAACAGACGGAGAGCGCATAGCGCAAATGGTGATAGCACGCTATGAACAAATAGCATGGCAGGCGGTAGAAACACTGGATGAAACGGTGCGTGGGGCAGGTGGCTTCGGCCATTCGGGTGTGAAGTAAAAAGTATTTAAAGCCGTTGAGGCTGAACTGAAAAAACGTAATAAACGACACTAATGAATATCATTATTCCAATGGCAGGTATGGGCAAAAGGATGCGCCCGCACACACTTACCACTGCAAAACCATTGATACCCATTGCCGGCAAGCCCATCGTGCAGCGCCTGGTGGAAGATATAATAGCCACCAGCAATGAAAAGGTGGATGAAATAGCATTTATCATAGGGCCTACGTTTGGTAAAGATGTAGAAGCACACCTGTGCCAGGTAGCCGAAAGCCTGGGTGCAAAAGGTAAAATATGCTACCAACATGAACCCCAGGGTACTGCGCATGCTATACTGTGCGCAGCCGACAGCCTGAAAGGCAATGTCTTCATCGCCTTTGCAGACACATTGTTCAAAGCTAGCTTTAGTATCGATGTAAATAAAGATGCTATAGTATGGACGCAAAAAGTTGCCGACCCGAGTGCCTTTGGTGTAGTAAAGCTGAATGATAAAAACGAGATAGAAGCTTTTGTAGAAAAGCCGAAAGAGTTTGTGTCGGACCTGGCTATCATTGGCGTTTACTATTTCAAAGACGGTGAAAACCTGCGTAAGGAACTGCAACGCCTGATAGATGAAGACATAAAGCTGAAAGGCGAATACCAGATAACCGATGCCATGGACCACATGCTGAACAAAGGCGTGAAATTCTATACCGACCAGGTAGAAGAATGGTTGGACTGTGGTAATAAAGACGCAACGGTATATACCAACCAACGCATACTGGCTATAAAAGAAGATAATGAACAACTGGTATCTGAAACAGCTATACTGGAAAACTCGGTTATCATACCACCTTGCTTTATAGGTGAAAATGTAGTGATAAAGAATTCGGTAATCGGGCCATTCGTATCGCTGGAGCGGGGTGTGAACGTAGCGGATAGCCGTATTAACAATAGTATCATCCAGGCCGATAGCATTGTTAAAAATGCCCGTATCGAAAACTCCTTATTAGGGAAAAGCGTAAATTACAATGAAAAGCCTAAGGACCTGAGCCTTGGAGACTTTTCGACACAAATATGAAGCTATTGAAGTATGGGCTGGTAGTTGCGGCTTTCCTCACCATTCAAACAAAATATGCTACCGGTCAGAACACGGTAGACTCTATGCCGCAGTTGCAAGATAACCCTACGCTGCAGGTAGATGCCATGTTTTATGACGCTGTAAAGGCGCGGTTAAAGAATGATGATAAGGAAGCGGAACAGCTTTTTACAGAAGTAATAAAGCGAAAGCCCGATGCGGCGGCAGCATACTATGAGCTATCCCGCCTGAAGTTCAAGCAATATAATGCCCCCAAGGCCACTGAATATATAAAAAAAGCAGTGGAACTGGATGGAACAAATGCATGGTATAAAGCACAGTATGCAGAAATACTGGCGCTGAGCAATAAATATGCGGAAGCGGCAGATGTGTACGTGGCATTGGCAAAGCAGGAAAAGTATAATGATGACTACCTGCGCAAAGCCGTGCAGATGTACCAGACAACAGGTAAATACAAGGAAGCTATAGCTACCCTGAACCTGATGCTGGAAAAAGACCCCAAAGATGAGCAGGTGCTGACGATGAAACAGCAACTGTACCTGAAAATGAATGATGTAGATGGGGCAGTGAAAGTGGCCCAGCAGTTAATATCCTATTACCCGGAAGAAGGTAAGTATTATGCAATACTGGCCGAGATATACGATAATAACAAAATGCCGGGCAATGCGGTAGAGATATACCGCAAAATGGAGCAGCAATTTGGCGACGACCCGTTGGTGCAACTGAGCCTTGCAGAATACTACCGCAAGAAAGAAGACCAGCAGCAGTACAATGCCTATGTAAAACGCGTGTTTACCAACAAAGGCCTGGATGCAGATACTAAACTGGCACTGCTGGGACAATATGTGATGGAAAACAGTGCAGACAGCACGAAGCGCCGACAAGGTATAGAGATGACAGCAGAGGTGGCTAAAGTGCACAGCGACAATGCCAAGGTACTGGCTTTTTACGGAGATGTGCTGGCGCTGAATAACGAGATAAAGCTGGCTGTGGATGAGTATAAAAAATCGCTGGCACTTGATGCATCTAACTACAAAGTGTGGGAAAGCCTGCTATTTGGATATACAGACAGGGAAAATGTGGACTCGCTGCTGTTTTACAGCGAAAAGGCATTGAAGCTGTTTCCTAACCAGGCCATGCTGCACTACCTGAACGGTGTGGGGCATACGAATAAAAGGAATTACCCGGCAGCTATCAAGGCGCTGAACAGGGCTGTAGATATGATGCCAGACGAAAAGAGTGAGCAGCTGGCACGGTTATATATGGCATTGGGCGACGCATATAATTTTAACAAGCAATATGCGCTATCGGACAGCAGCTATGAAAAAGCGCTGCGGCTGGAACCACTGAACCCATCGGTACTGAATAACTATAGTTATTACTTATCGGTGAGGGGTGTGCGGCTGGATGATGCGGAACGGATGTCGAAAAAATCGCTGGAACTGGCAAAGGACGAGCCGACATTTTTAGACACCTATGGCTGGATATTGTATAAGCAAGGCAAATACGAAAAAGCCCGTGAATACATACAGAAAGCTATAGACCTGAGTGCAGAAAACGCAGATGGCACCCTTTGGGAACATCTGGGTGATATACATTACAAGCTGGGCGATACAGAGAAAGCAGTAGCCTGCTGGATAAAGGCAAAAGAAAAAGGAACTGACAACACGGATATAGATAAAAAAATCAAGGACAGAAAGCTGTATGAAGCATAGCATTTTGAAGGGATTTGTTGCTGCATTGATTTCCATTACAACCATTACATCGTGCCAGGTAGGCAGAAAACCTGTTATAAAAAATGTGTCTATCGATAAGGATACGATAAGGCAGCGCTATGGTATCAATACGGTAGATACCGCAGCACCTGTAGCAGGCGATGATGAAACTGCAGCCAATAGTGTAGAAGAAATAGCATTGATACAGAATTTACTGCCTTTACTTCAGAACGAGATCAACTTCAGCACATTCAGCGGTAAGGCCAAGATGCATTATGCATCAAACGACCAGAAGCAGGAATTTGTAGCTAACATACGCATCAGCAAAGACAAAATAATATGGGTGAACATAACAGCACTGGGAGGCATGGTAAATGCAGCCCGTGCATATATCACGCCCGATAGTATATACTTCGTTAATTACCTGCAAAAAGAAGCTTACCGCATGCCCATCAGTGAAGGGCAGAAACTGCTGCCGATGCCGGTAGACTTTACGCTGCTGCAAAACATGATAGTAGGCAATGTGCTCAGCAAAAACGGTACACCATTGAATGCAACAGACTTTGGCGGCACATGGACGCTGGAATTGAAAGATGACACCATAGCGCAACAACTGGGCTTCAATAAAGCAGATAGCAGCCTGCGCAGCCAGCAAGTGCGTACGCGGGATGATGCCATGCAGGCTATGATACAATACGGTAACTACCAGCAGGTAGACAATCGTAAATTTTCTACAGGGAGGGTAATTACCATCAGCAATGCAGGCCAACCGCATTATATGGATATGGACTTCAACAAGGCTGAATTTGATACGCCGGTGGAATTCCCGTTCCAGATACCGAAGAACTATACGATTAAATAATTCCTTAAAATTGACAGGCCTGCTACGATTAGCAGGCTTTTTAGTTTCTTTACCATTATTTTTGTTGCACTTACCAATATTTAAAACACACTCCTGATGAAGGTAGTCATATTTGCAGGCGGACGAGGCACGCGTATATCCGAAGAATCGTCGCTGCGCCCCAAGCCAATGATAGAAATAGGCGGCAAACCTATACTGTGGCATATCATGAAGATATATGCAGCATATGGGCATACAGAGTTTATCATTTGCCTGGGTTATAAAGGCTGGATGATAAAAGAATATTTTGCCAACTACTTTCTGCACAATGCAGATATTACAGTAGACCTTTCTAAAAACTCACTGGAAGTGCATAACAACTATGCAGAGCCTTTCAAAATATCGCTGATAGATACGGGATTGGATACGATGACGGCCGGCAGGCTGAAGCGCGTGCTGCCATATGTAGGCAATGAAACCTTTATGCTGACGTATGGCGATGGTGTGTGCAATGTAGATATAGATGAACTGGTGAAGTTTCACAAAGCCAGTGGTAAGATATGCACCATGACGGCGATACAGGCTACCAGCCGTTTTGGTGTGATAAAGATGGAAGATGACGGCACCATAGAAAGCTTTGAAGAGAAGCCGGAAGACAGTGGTACGTGGATAAACGGGGGCTTCTTTGTAGTAGAGCCGGAGGTAGCGAAATACCTGCCCGATGATGCAGACGACATTATGTGGGAACGCTACCCGATGGATAAGCTGGCAGCCGATAAGCAAATAGGTGCCTACAAGCATCACGACTTCTGGAAGTGTATGGATACCCTGCGCGATAAGGAAGAACTGGAACAACTCTGGGAAAAACAGCCGATATGGAAAAAGTGGTAACAGCAGCATACCTGCGTTCTGTATTTAAGGATAAGCGTGTATTTGTAACCGGCCACACCGGCTTTAAAGGTGCATGGCTGATACAGATACTGCACTGGCTGGGTGCAGATGTGAAAGGCTATGCATTGGCACCTGAAAAGGATAACGACCTGTATAACCTGATAGATGGAGATAGGTTTTGCTACAACTCCATCATAGGCGACCTGCGCGATCTGCATACATTACAGGGAGAACTGGTGCGCTTTGAACCTGATTTTGTTTTTCATCTAGCGGCACAATCATTAGTGCGCAGGAGCTATGATATACCTGCTGAAACCTTTATGGTGAATGGACAAGGCACAGTGCATGTATTGGAAGCTATACGCAGCCTGCCTAAGCCATGTGTGGGGCTGATGATAACCACTGATAAGGTGTATGAGAACCCCGAACGTGGTACACCTTTTAAAGAAGACGATAAGTTGGGTGGCTACGACCCGTATTCGGCCAGTAAAGCGGCTGCGGAAATAGTTGTATCATCTTACCAGCGTTCTTTCTTTAATGCAGCACACTATGATACACACCATAAAGCCATCGCATCGGTACGAGCGGGGAATGTGATAGGTGGCGGTGATTTTTCTGACGACCGTATTATACCAGATATTGTTCGCGCATTGGAGTTTGGAGAAACCGTAAGCCTGCGCAATCCCGATTCTGTAAGACCATGGCAACATGTGCTGGAGCCATTGGGTGCCTACCTGATGCTGGCAGCAAAGATGAGTGAAAGGCCGATACAGTTCAGCACGGCATTCAACTTTGGACCCGATGAAAATGATACCGTAACGGTGGAAGACCTGACCAAGATATTCCTGCAACGCTTTGGTACCGGCGGGTATAAAATAATACCGCATGAAAAGCCATTGCACGAAGCCAAGCTACTGCTGCTGGATAGCAACAGGGCGCTGGATATGATGGGTTGGAAACCATTGCTGAACGCTACACAAGCCATACAGCTAACGGCTGACTGGTATGCCAATAAAGAACAGGATGCACACACCAAGTGCATGCAGGATATTCAAAACTATTTCGGAGAATTAGAGTAATGAAGTTTGAAGCATTGCCACTGAAAGGTGCTTACCTGGTAGAACTGCCTGCATTTGCAGATGACAGGGGCGATTTTGTAAAGACCTTTCATGCAGATAATTTTCAGCAGGCGGGTATAGACTTTACGCTCCGCGAAAGCTATTTCTCGCTATCGAAGAAAGATGTGATACGTGGTATGCATTTTCAGATACCGCCGCACCAGCATAGTAAAGTCGTATTTTGTCCGCAAGGGGCGATACTGGATGTGATAGTAGACCTGCGTAAAGATTCTGCGACCTACGGTCAGCACTATGCGCATGAATTATCGAAAGCTAACCATTTAGCCTACTTCATACCTGAAGGCTTTGCGCATGGTTTTAAATCGCTGACAGATGATGCGATAACGTATTATTTGGTGTCTTCCGTTTATAGTAAAGACCACGATGCTGGCATATTGTATAGCAGCATTGGCTACGACTGGAAGGTAGATAGCCCTATTGTATCTGCCAGGGATATGAGCTTTGTGAGGTTGGGTGAGTTTGATAGTCCTTTTTAAAATATTCGTAATAGCCGCCCTGAAAGCGGCTTCATTTTTTCTCGTTACTTTTGCATCTCAATACGGAATTTCTTTTATGAAACTGAATAAAGTGCTTGATACCCTGGGTATCGATAGAATGAACGAAGGTGCCGGCACCGGTACTAAATGGCTGAAAGCAGGCGGAGAGAAGATAACTTCTTATTCGCCCGTAGATGGTAAGCTGATAGGAACGATACAGGGTGTAAACCGCAAGTCTTACGACAACGTGGTGAAACAAGCTGAAACAGCATTTGCAGAATGGCGCATGTGGCCTGCACCTAAGCGTGGCGAGGTAGTGCGCCAGGTAGGTGAAGCACTGCGTAAATATAAAGAACCACTGGGCCGCCTGGTATCTTACGAAATGGGTAAGAGCCTGCAGGAAGGCTATGGTGAGGTGCAGGAGATGATAGACATTGCAGACTTTGCAGTGGGCTTGTCGCGCCAGTTGTACGGCCTTACTATGCACAGTGAGCGCCCTATGCACCGCATGTATGAGCAATGGCACCCGCTGGGTATTGTGGGCATCATCAGCGCATTCAACTTCCCGGTAGCGGTATGGAGCTGGAACAGTTTCCTGGCATGGGTATGCGGTAATACCTGCGTGTGGAAGCCATCTGAAAAAACCCCGCTGACGGCAATAGCCTGCCAGAATATCATAGCAGATGTATTTCGTGCTAATAAAGTGCCGGAAGGCGTATGCGGACTGGTAATAGGTGGCCGTGAAACCGGTGAGTGGATGAGCAATGATACACGCATACCACTGGTATCTGCAACAGGTAGCACACGTATGGGTAAGGCTGTAGGTGCTGCAGTAGGGGGCCGTTTGGGCCGTTCGTTGCTGGAATTGGGTGGTAACAACGCCATCGTTATATCTGAACATGCAGACCTGAATATAGCACTGCGTGCCTGCATATTTGGTGCTGTAGGTACGGCAGGGCAGCGTTGTACAACCACACGCCGCCTTATCATACACGAAAGTGTATATGATGCATTTAAAAAGAAACTGGTAGCTGCATATAAACAACTGAACATAGGCGACCCGCTGAATGAGAACAACCACGTAGGGCCACTGATAGATACAGATGCTGTGAATAACTACCTGGCTGCCATAGATGCACTGAAAAAAGAAGGTGCTAAAGTAGTAGTGCCGGGTGGCGTGCTGGAAGGTAAAGGCTATGAAAGCGGCTGCTATGTGAAACCATGTGTGTATGAAGTGAGCAATGATATGCAGATAGTGCAGCACGAAACATTTGCACCACTGCTATATATCATGAAATATAAAACACTGGAAGAAGCGATAGCACTGCAGAACAATGTACCGCAAGGCTTGTCTTCATCTATCATGACGTTGAATATGCGTGAGGCAGAAACCTTCCTGTCGCATAAAGGTAGCGACTGTGGTATAGCCAACGTGAACATTGGTACTAGCGGCGCAGAGATAGGTGGTGCCTTTGGTGGTGAGAAAGAAACAGGCGGCGGCCGCGAAAGTGGTTCAGACAGCTGGAAAGCATATATGCGCAGGCAAACCAATACCATCAACTGGAGCGACCAGTTGCCACTGGCACAGGGTATTAAATTCCATGTGTAGTAGCTGATTAATTATATAAGATTGAAAGCGGGGCATAAGCTCCGCTTTCGTATTTTTAGGAAGTGAGGCAAGGCGCATGAAAACAAACAACACCATTTACACCATAGGGCATTCCATACATCGCATGGAAGTGTTTATAGAAATGCTGCAATCGTTCGGTATAACATACCTGGCGGATATCAGGCGCTACGCGGTTTCTAAACGGCATCCGCAATTCACGAAAGAAACACTGAGTAATTCCTTAAGAGAAGCAAGCATCCATTACGCACACTATGTTGATCTAGGCGCACGGCTGGATACGAATGTGTACCCGAACTACATGAGCTATATGCAGTCGGAAGCATTTAAAACAGCTATAGAGCAACTACAAGCGCAAGCAAACCATCAGAAGGTAGCATATATGTGTGCCGAAGCTAACTGGCAGCAATGCCATCGTGTGCATGTGTCCACATATTTGCAAAAGCTGGGCTGGCAGGTACTGCATATAACGGCAAAGGACGCAGCCACGCCGCATCCTCTGGAAATATTGAAACAGGGGAAGTTATTTTAAGCCAACAGGTGTGCCGAAGTACTGGGCTTCAAACACGGCCAGTAGCCTGTTGTCATTGTACAGTAATAAATGCCTGTCGTTAATAACATGCCTGTTAGCATTTGTCAGTGTTTGCATCAGGTAGTTTTCCACGTCCATACGTCCTTCGCAATACATCATAGTGCTACCGGCTTTAAATGCAATAACACCTTGTTTTCCCAACTCAAACGTACCGGTAATGCGGTTGCACCCGGCAAAACCTGTGATACGGCGTTTCTTTTCGGTGAGCCGGATATGCACTTCAGGAGCATCAGCCGGGGTTGCTACCGCTTTGCCGTTCATTTCGGATAAGCGCCAGTACGTATCCATAAGCCGTGAATCGCCCTTAGGTGCATAGCTGCCTTTCTTAGAGGTTTTGCAGGATAAAGCGAAAACACAAAGTATTAATATGGCATAGTGGAGTAGTTTCATAAGGGAGGTGTTTGCTGTACAAGATAGCTATTTGTCATAATTGTTTATAGGCATATATACCTGTTTTTGTTATATTGCATAATTGATTACCTAAAAATTAAACACGTTGAAGAAGTATTACCCCCAACTCATTTTATGTATTTGCCTGTTCTTATTGCCTGCAACTATTCTTGCAGCAGATAACAATGCTAACAGGCTGACTGCGGCTATAAACCGTGCGCATAGTGCAGGTGTTTATTTTAGACCTGTAACATTATTTTCTGTGGCCAGCGGTGCGAAGCATCAAGTATTGAATGCAGAAGTATCGCTTACACCAAACATAAATAGCATCAAGGCCTTGCATGAAACAAGGCCGGAAG
>JANLJF010000005.1 GCA_029255605.1 Azovibrio restrictus | reverse complement strand
TATTAAAGGCTGCTTTATAAAGCCTATGTCATAAAATTCCGCTATCCGTACCCACATATCGAAATCACCGCTTATTATCATAGACTCATTGAACAAGCCAACCTTTTCAATCGCTTTTTTAGCGATAGTAACATTAGCAATATTACCAGCAATGGAGCCTGTCATAAAACATATCCTTGCGTGGGTTTCTTTATCTATAATAACGGGCGTATTATCTTCTCTTAATTCTTTTATGAGCTTGCTACTTTCATCTATATATCGTACAGAAGTATAACTAAACCCAATCGTATCGTTACTATTGTGAAACTGGACAATGTTTTCCAAAGCGGCCGGCATCATAATGTCATCCTGCGACCAAAGTTTGATCAACGACTTTTCAGATTCACCTATCAGGAAGTTTAAGTTGTAAAACAGGCCCTTGTTTTTTTCATTCCTGTACAGGCGAATACGCTCATCCTTCAAGGAATTGAGGTATTCCCAACTACCATCGGTAGAACAATCATCCAGTATAAGGAACTCAATATCGTGCAGGGATTGGTTCAATACGCTCTCAACAGATTCCTTTAAGTAAGGCAATCCGTTATAAACCGGTAATATGACACTGATGGTGTGCATAGTATTATATGCTTTTCAGCAAGGAGGAAATATTATTAACGATTGTTGAGAATGAAAATTCCTTTACCTGCTGTTTCGATGCGCCGGCGGCTTTAGCATAGATGCCTTTGTCTGAAGCCAATTGAGTAATGTAACCGGTAGCTGTTTTTATATCTCCCGGTTCTATAATAATGCCATTACTGTTTATCAAATCGATAGCGCCACCTGTAAGTGTGGTAGACACTACAGGTCGGCCGCAGGCCATAGCCTCATTTATAGCTAAACCCCAAGTTTCACCCGGCCCTTTGGATGGCAGTATGAAAACATGCGCCATGCGATACAGCACCGGCATCTGCTGTTGATTCTGAAAATCGATAAAGATGATCCTTTTATCATGTGCGGCGGCTTCCTTTAATTGCTGCTCCATTGGCCCATTACCAGCTATTATAAAACGATAATGTGGTGCCGGCAATGCCTTTGCCAGTTGCAACATAAAACCGGGGTCTTTCTTTGCTTCCAGCTTGCCGGCAAAAAGCAATACAAAATTATCATCAGCCAATTGCAGTTCTGCGCGCCATGTATCCGCCGCTATAGTGTACTTATCATCGGGCAGACTGAAACGATCATTATCTATAGCATGGGGTACATGGCATAGCTGCTTTTCTTTAAGGCCGTGTGCGCGGAAGTATGCTTTATTATTCGTGCCTGCATACAGGGCATAGTCAATATGCCTGTATACATATCGCAGGAACATTCTGCGCATTAATTTTTTTATACCCTGCTGTTCATCCAGCAATGTAGAGTCGCCACGAAACAATACCGGTATCTTACCTTTAAAATGGCGAAGGCAGGCTAAGTGGCTTTTGAAAGGCCAACCAAAAACCAAGACCGAATCCGCACCCCATTGTTCTATTTCACTTATCAATGTGGGATTATCTATGCCTTTAAAATGATGTGAACCGGGCTGAGGGGCAATATTTTTTACAAACGTATAATCGTAACCTTCCAACAGTGGAATATCCCAACCTATCACCTTACCAAATCCCGTGTCGTATTTTTCATTCTTCTGAGATTGTTCCCAGGTATAAAAGACTTTAATGCTAAGCCCCGGTTCTGCAGCCAGCAGTTTAAACCATGGTGCATTGTACTGAATAGGATGCGTCGTAACTATTGCCAATCTATCAGCCATCTGTTATAGTGCCATTGCTTTATCAATGAGACCTGCCAGTTTTTTTGTAACCGCATAAGCACTGTATGCTTCCAGTTCCTGCTGCTTTACCTGCGCCGGTGAAAAACTTTGAGAAAAGGATACATACTCTTTATACAACTGCGCAAATGATGCGCCGAGATTATCCAGATGTTCAGGGTCTAATGGATAGAACACTCCGGCATTTGTTTTATTCAGTACCTGCAGTGCTGATGATTCTTTATGTAGTACCGCCAGTATAGGCTTACCCGATAATACGCCTTGATAAACTTTAGATGGTGTATAATGTGGCTCTGTACTGCCCAGTATAAATATCCCATCCGCTGCATCCAGATGCACTAACACATCCATATAAGGGATACGGCATGGATATTCGAACACGACGCTCTGCCACAAGTTATATTTTTCAGCAAGTGGTTTGATATTAAATCCATTGGGGTCGTCAGGTGTTTTTCCTGTACCGATGAAATGAAGCTCCAGGTTTCCAAAAGTTGCCCTGTTATTCTGTATAGAGGAAAATATTTGCTCCAGTGGCTGATATGCTTTAGGTAACATAGCACCGGCATATCCTAACTGTAGCTTATCATTTTTCTGAAAAAGATATGGCTTGATAGCTAACTGCTTCACCTTTTCATGATCCTGCTTTTCGCCACCATAAGGCATAGCACCGAATATGCAGGTATCTTTCAGATAAGGGTTGCGTTCTTCCACACCTTTATAATAACCTTCAGCCACCCCGGTTATTAGTGATGCTTTTTTTATAGCTATCGGCTCTAAGAAATTGGCTATGGCTTCACTTGCTTTATGGCGCATACTGGCACCATCGGGGAAAGTATGTACCCATGGGTCTATATAATCTATACCATACCTGATGCCAGTAGATGCATGTAGCATCCTACCCAATAGTGCTGCATAAAACGATGGAATAGGTATGTACAAAAAGTCGATAGCTTCTGCTTTTATTAATTTTTTTGCTTTTTTATAGAGCTGTGTAAAACCTCGCAAGCCTATATCGCCTATCAATCGCGGCTTAGTAACACCAAAGGCTTTCGCTTTCTCTATACGCAATTGCTGAGGCAACAGTTTTACCAGATGCTCATCCAGCTTTTCTTCGTAGTATTTCTCATCTACCGTAAGAATAATTGGCTCCCAGCCAAAAGCAGGCAAATGCTGCGCAAATAACCGCGAACGGTGTACCGCAGCAAGGTTTGACGGCGGAAAATGCGGGGATATAATGAGTATTTTCTTCAAGCTATTATTTAATATTCTTCAGTTTGTATAAAAGCTGATAACCGAAAAATCCTTTGGAAATACTTGTCAACCCTTTATATAAACCTTTGCGTATGGTAGCCGGCAATACATGCTTTAACACACTGGTAAATGGAAGATCTCCCGTAACAGTAGCTACCGTAAGCTCAAAATTATTTGCTTTAAAAAAGTCGGCAGCTGTTTTGAAAGAATACCAACGCAGGTGGGTATAGTCCCAGATACCTGCATCCGCTGTTTTAAAACTCCCCTTCATTAATTGCCACCTGTATTTGTAATAGAATACATTAGGCAGGGCTACTATCAAGTGGCCATCCTTTTTGAGGACCCTTTTTATATCTGAAATGAGTTTATCTGGATAAGCAATATGTTCCAGCACATGCGAGCATATAACTATATCGTAGCTGTTATCCGGTATTTCCTGTGGCAATCCATTTTCCAGGTTGTATAAATAACCGTTGCGTAATACTTTCTTCGCCTCTGCCAGTTCTTTGGCCGAAATAGTTACACCATCTGCACTATGGCCCTTCTCTACCAGGCGGCGTGCTATAGACCCTGCGCCGCACCCTACATCAAGTACATGCAGATGATCACCATTAACAAGGCTTAATACATCTGTATTCCCCGAGTTATTATATACCTTGATATCGCTATGCTGCATTATGAATATTTGCTGCTACGTGTTTTAGAAAAATATACTGTTCCCTTTCCCAGTTAAGCTCTGCTTTCGCCAACTGATAAGCGGCGCGCCTTAGCTGATACAGGTGATCCGCATCATTAGACAACCGGGACAGTACAGTTGCCAACTCTTCATGCGCGCCCTTTTTATATACCTTACCAACCTGAGGATACGTATTTATAAATAATTCCTGTGCTTTTGTATCTGAAACGATAATTGCATTTCCAGCTAACAGATAAGTCAGTATTTTGTTAGACAAAGCCAAATCGTTATTAATAGAAAACGCAGGCTCTAATGCCAATCCTATATGATGTTCAGACACTGTTTCAAGTAATTCCGCTTCGCTGCACGGCTTTTTGAAATGCAACGTATGCTTAGAATTACTTAACAGGTTTTTAAGTGCTGATGCCGTTTGTTCATCGCAGTTCCCCATCAAGGTGAGATGCACGGGGAAGCTGTCAATAAGATTCAATGCCTGGATAATATCCTGCACACCCCTGTTAAGCCCCACATACTGGGAAAACCATATGAGCTTCAATGGTTCGACTGTATCCAAATCTTTAAATGCAGGCTGCATACTCAGCTGGAAAACATTATTCAATACAAAAGCAGGTTTATCAATATCTATATCGTCTATGATACGTTGCAGGATGAGTGGCGATGCAGCAGAGATATACACTGCTTCCCTTAGCACACTATTCATAAGACTACGTAATGTTTCATTCACCTCATGACCTTGCTCGCCTGCATGATAGTCTTCTATGTCTACTGCAAAAGGTATGTTGTTTGCTGTTGCAAAATTACTTACCGCCCAGAAAGTGCCGGGATTGTGAGCGATGATGATATCATATTCCGGCTTTAACCTGTTCAATGTTTTATGCAACAGATAACTTCTTTTATCAAGGCTATATGCTTTCAGTCTGTTACTTGATTTGAAAACCTTTAGCATGTATGCTGACGAAGCACTGGCCAATGTAGATGCCAGCCAAGGCAAGTAAGGCTTACGTGTAGCGCTTATTCTAATCCACTTCACGTTTTTAAGTTCTTCTTCAATGCGTTGCTCGTTTTCATTGCTCCAGTTATCAAACGTGAATTTGATAACCGTAACATCGGCATCCGCAGCTACTAATGAGCGAACCTCTTTCAGGCTGCGCGGATTAGCAGACAGATTGACACTGGTAACAATGAGTATACGTGCACCCTTTAGCATGCTTACAAGTCTACCTCGATTCTTTTTAATTGGTTACGATAAGTAAAGCCTTCGGCAAATGATACGCGTTCTTGTTGTTTAGACAAAGCGTTGTAGCGGCCAATATTGTTTATAACTTTTGAAAACAAAGCAGGCAGTTCGTTATTGTTATTCCTGTCACTTGTCATTTCTATCATCCCGGGATAATGAGCGTAGGTTGTAACATTATTTGACACAACCACCCTACCCGTTGCGAGATACTCCAGTATCTTATGATAATTAGTGCCCCCGCTCTGGTCTTTTTGTATATCGTAACATATCAGAAAGCCATCCATTTGTTTCATTTCTTCCGCCAACTTTACCGGTGCTACCTGCCCATGCAGTTTTACATTCGGTAACTGCCTGAGGGTATTTATGAAGTTGGTGGCAGCTTCATCTTCGTATGGCACGAGATTAGAACTGGCATGATCGATACTGCCCCAAAAGTTGAAAACCACTTGGGGATGTTGTTCGATAATGTTTAGTAAAGTTGCTCGATCGATATCCGGACGTAAAAAATTTCCGGAAAGGCCAACTTGTATAGGGTCATTACTTACAGCAGACAAATCATTGTTCAGAAAATGAGAAGCAACGCCATGGTTCAAAAAAACTTTGGGGGCTGCATATGATTTGAACTTATCCAATATCTCGTAAGTAACGGAATATATGATATCTGCTGTTTGTGCTGCTTTCAACGCAGTTGTTTCATTCAGCTCATCAACCGGCATGTATATCTTCGTTGCCGATGCAGGGAACATTCTTAATGGCATGGTATCCGACAAATCGAACGACCATACTATATCAGGTGCGCCTGCTTTTTTAATGATGTTACGGATATGAAAACGCAGCAAATAATCATATATAGCACGCGCTTTGAACTTAAAAAAATAAGGAAAAGGAAGCCTGTGTGTTACACATGCTAACCCTTCTATCCCTGTAGGCGTGATAGCCACCTGGCCGGGCTTCAATATGCCTTCCTGGTCGGGGCCATTGATATAAAACACCTTGTTTCCCAAACGCGCCAGTTCTACAGCATAGTGATGCTTTGAAATAAACATCTCGCCCCAGGGCTGCTGCGATAGTATATAAATTACCTTATTCTTTAACTGCACAAAAACTTATGCTTTGTAAAAAGCAGCTATGGTGTCGGCAATATACTTGATGCCTTCTTCCGTCAGTTCCGGATACATAGGCAGCGATAATATTTGAGATTGATATTGGTGTGCTACCGGGAATTGATCCGATGTAGTACCCAGGTATTCATAAGCCTTCAAGCTTGGCAGTATGATAGGATAATGCACGGCAGTTTCAATACCGTTTTCTTTAAGGTACTGTGCCAGTTCATCTCTGCGCTGCGCGCGAATAACATACAGGTGATATGTGTGTACAGAATCGGGCCTTACTTGTGGTATTACAATCTCACTGATGCCCGAAAGATATTTATCATACAGCTTAGCATTTGCTATCCGCTGCTCTGTCCATTTTAATATATACGGCAGCTTAGCAGATAAAATTGCAGCCTGCAAGCCATCAAGGCGGCTGTTGATACCTTCTACCTCGTGCTGGTGCTTTTTTAGCGCACCATGCGATGCATAGCGCCTCATTTTTATAGCCAGCTCATCATCGTTGGTAATGATACAGCCCGCATCGCCATAAGCACCCAGGTTTTTACCGGGATAAAAACTAAAACTACCTGCTATACCTCGAAGGCCTGCGCGCACACCTTTGTATTCAGAAAAGTGTGACTGTGCACAATCTTCTATCAGGTGTATGTTTTTTTCTTTGCAGATGCGCTCTATCGTTTCTATATCTGCCATCTGCCCTTGCAGGTGCACCAATATGATAGCTTTGGTACGGGGCGTTATAGCAGCTTCCAGTTTCTTTTCATCGATGCTATAGTAGTCGGGATGAATATCTACGAATACAGGTTTGGCACCTGTTTGTGAAATGGTTTCCGAACTGGATATCCAGCTATTAGCAACCGTTATCACTTCATCACCTTCGCCAATGCCCAGCATCTTCATAATGATGTATAGTGAATCTGTACCATTGGCACAGGCTATCACATGTTTTACACCATACAGTTCAGCAAATGCAGCTTCAAAGTCTTTTACATATTTGCCGCCAATGAAGGCCGTTTCTGAAATTACGTTTTCTATAGCCGTATCAATGTCTTTCCTGATGCTATGATACTGCGCCTTAAGATCTACAAAAGGGATATTCATTTTATTAAAGGTCTTTGAGTTTTCTTGCGGGGTTGCCGGCATACACACCGGGTTGTGTAATATTCTTTGTAACAACTGCGCCTGCACCTATCACAACATTATCGCAAATACTTACAGGCAATATTGTAGCATTAGAACCTATAGATACATTGTTACCGATGTGCGTTTCTTTCCAGAAATTCTTATCGCCACCGGCAGGGCCACCTTTTTCAAACAGGTCGTTGATAAACATTACACCATGGCCTATGAAGCAATCATCGCCAATATTTACCAGCTCGCAGATGAAGGTATGCGATTGTACTTTAGTACGCTTGCCTATCGTCACCGATTTTTGTATCTCTACAAACGGGCCAACGAAGCAATTATCACCGATGCTACAGCCGTAGATATTTACGGGCTCTACCACTTTGACATCTTCACCAAAGGTTACGTTGACTATTTTAGACTGGTATAGTGTTGGCTGGCTCATGCAGGAATATGTTTGGCGGCTGAGTACATTTTGTCTATTATCTCTACGGTCTTCAAACCTTCAAATGCGCTGGTAGAAATACTGGCATTATTAGTAAGCACATCGATAAGGTTTTCGTACACATTATCGTGATTGGACATAGAGCCTTGGTATGAACCGTAATTATTCGCCTTGTTACCTTCAGGTAAGTTGTCTATGCGATAGTCCTTAATATTCTGATATTCCAGCTCATTCAGGTATTGGCCACCTATTTTCACCGTGCCTTTCTCCGCAAATATGGTAAGTGAGCCCTCCATGTTTTTTTCATAGCTATTAACCGTATAGTTAACAGTGCCGATAGCACCGTTATAGAATTCAACAATTGCCACACCGGTATCTTCAAACTCGATGATATCCTTGTGAGAATAGTTAGCCATGTAGGTAGATACATTTCTGATATCGCCCACCAACCAATACAGCAAGTCTATAAAATGAGAGAACTGTGTGTATAGTGTGCCGCCATCCATATCTTTAGTACCCTTCCATGAATTAGCATAGTAATCCGGATTACGGTTCCAAAAACAACTAAGCTGTACGCTGTATATCTTTCCCAGGCGACCTTCGTCAATTGCTTTCTTCACAGCAGCAACAGGTGGATTGAACCTGTTTTGCTTAATAGCAAACAGGCGCTTATTTGCCTGCTCTGCTACTTTTATCATTTCACCACAGTCGTGCACACTGGTAGCCATCGGCTTTTCGCATAGCACATTGAAGCCCGCTTTTAATGCCTGTATAGAATGTGTTGAGTGCAAACCATTAGGTGAGCAAATAGACACGACGTCTATATCCTTTTCATTCGCCAGCAGATCTTTAATATCATAATAGGCGCGTGCGCCATACTTGGCCGCCATATCATCTGCACGTTGCTTCACTACATCACAAACAGCCATTAATGTTCCCTGGTTATTAATGTGTTCGGCGTGGCGTTGTGCTATACGTCCGCAACCCACTATCGCAAAACGAACTGTACTCTTGGTCATTTTTATCTTGTTATATTTTTACCTGTTGGAAAACTTATCAATACTCCCATTCCCTTCTTCTGAAACACGAACATGCTACCTGCTGCTACCGCTGAAGCACCTGCTTTTACGGCTGTTTCAAGGTCTTCAAACTTGCCCGCACCACCGCACGCTATCACCGGCACCGAAACTTTAGCTGCCACATCATGTATCAAGTCTGTAGTGTAGCCATCCCATGTGCCATCTTTATCAATGCTGTTTATCATTATTTCACCTACGCCATTCTCTTCTAATATCCTAGCCCATTCTACAGGTGAATAGCCGGTGCTTTTAGTACCTGAATGTGAATAGACTTTATACTTGCCAAATAGATTTTTCTTCACATCCATATTGCCCACCACAGCCTGATTTCCATATACACTGCCTATCGTAGCGGCCAGCTTAGGCTCATCGAACAATATAGAATTCAACACCACCTTTTCATAACCACAATCAAATATACGTTTGGCCATATCCCAGTTTTTGATGCCGCCGCCATAGGCCATTGGCATAAATGCTTCGCCTGCTATCTCTGCTATCTTCACATAATCAGGCTCCCGTTTATCTACCGTAGCTGTATAGTCAAGCAATAGCAATTCATCTGCTTCTTTTTCGTTGAAGATTTTTACTGCATTGATGGGATCGCCAACGTATTTGGGATGCTTAAAATTTATTGTTTTATACAACCCACCTTTACTTAGCAGCAACACAGGTATTATCCTAACTCTGGCCATAATAATTCTTACTTGGGTGGAAAAATTGCACGGTATATTTTCTTGAAGGGTTTTAATACCGGGTAACGCTTATCTATCGGCATCTCGTAATCAAAATCGTAATGACTGCGAGGCGGCTGCTGCATCAGGGCATTGAACTCCTGTTCTGGGAACCCAAACTTTTTCAGCACGAAATCATAGTCAGATTTGAACTGTTCTTCATTGTACATCGGCTGCAGCAATTCTGCCAGCGCTTCCTCTTTCGTTATCTGCCCTGCAAATATCAAATCGCTCAGGTGTGCTTTGCGCTTATCTATTTTGAACTTGGCAGGCAATATATAACCTTGATAAAAACGTGTCCAGATGCTTTCATAGTGCTTGCCACCATAATCTCTCCAGCCCAGCTCTTTCTGTATCGTTTCCTTTACAGCATGCTTGTTATAATCTACATAGTTAAGAACTGATACTGAACGTACGCCTTTTACCTGCTGGTAATACCGTTTCACTTTCGCATCCATAAACGGGAACGTTTTTAACGGTACTGTACCATAAGCCTTATGTATCGCTTTTATGTTGATATGGTCCGTCTTAGGATGTATCCATGTTTTAGGCAGCGTATTTTCTGTTTGCACATTAGTGCCGCTCAAAATATACTGGATACCTCTCTGGCCTGCCATTCTATATAGCGTTGCAAATATGGCATGGTCTGTTATTGCTTCAATATCTACTACCGAAGCTTTCAGGTATGCCATTTGCAAGTCTTTAAATTCTTCCCAGTTGATAACATACGTTTCCAGGTCGAAGCCAAGCCTGCTTACAATATTCTCAATATTTTTTACTGCCAGCTCGCTATTCCACCCATTGTCAAAATGCACTGCCAGCGGTCGCAGTCCTAATTTCTTGGCTACATATGCTACGTAAGTACTATCTACACCACCGCTCAGCCCCATGATACAATCATATGGCTTATTCTTTCCGGCCTCTTTTATTTCATGTGCTATAGCAGCCAGTTTATCCTCACCTTCTTTTCCCGTCAATACACTTTCCTTAAACGCACGCTGGAATTCGTAATAGTAATTGCTGATTCCTTTTTCATCAAAGCTGATGTCGGGATCTGCAATGTTATCCATTACAGATATGGTGCATTGCCTATAGTTCGGATCCTTTTCTGAAAGTACCATTCAACTTAAATATTATTATCCATCGCGTTTTTGCTATAAACCTTACTATACTTCGTTATGCTAGTATTCTTTTGCATGTCAGTGTTCAGCTATGCCTCCACATCACTAAACTTTTTCAAATACTTCCTCTTATATTTTTCAAATTCAGAAGACGGAATATATCCGTTGTATTCGTGCTTATTTTTATACCGGATAAACTTTTCTTTTATAGAAGGACTCTCGCTATAATCGGCTATCATAACAGCAGGGTTTCCTCCTATTACACAATATCCATTGGGGAAACTTTTAGTAACTACTGAACCCGCAGAAACGGTTGTAAAATCGCCCAGGGTTACGCCGGCACTAATAATTGAACCCATTCCTATTCTACAATATTCGCCAATTCTTATTTCATCTTCAATATGCTTCCTGATATCAAGCATAAAATGATTAGAACTAATTAATCCTACATTGGGTGCTATCTGTGTATAGTTTCCAATATATATTTTACCTACAGCTTGTATATAACAGCCGGGAGAAATGCCAGGTGCAGCATCTATCCCAACATATATATTGTTAGGGTAACGTACCGTAGACGTAAAATGAACCGGCCAATAGCAATGCTTATTATGCCCCAGTACCTTTTGTCGAAACCAGGTTTTAAAATCTACAGAGCTTTCATTACCTCTTGTATAGTAGATAGGTCTTAAAAAAGGTATAGCACGGCAGATAGTATAAAACACATCTACAAAGAAGAAATAATGTAGACGCGCATATATTTTTTTAAGCAGATGCATTACC
>JANLJF010000004.1 GCA_029255605.1 Azovibrio restrictus | reverse complement strand
AGATATGGTAAATCCGCTGGAAGTAATACCACCTGTATCTTGTGCTACTGCACCAACACCGGCTTTATTTGCTACGGCTACTCCACCATATAACGTCTTCAATAATCCACTACAAACAAACAATACTTTCGTTATTAACCCTGCCAGCGGACAAATGAATTTTACAGCTTCTGCTATCGGTGCGTATACTATAACTACAAGGGTGAGGGAATACAGAAAAGGACAATTAGTCGGGTACATTATGCGCGACGTACAAGTTCAGGTATTAAACTGTTCTACGACTCCACCTGATTTTAAAATTGACCCAGCAAGTGTTACAAATGGTAGTTATACAAGCAATACCTTGTACGGATGTATTGATCAGCCACTTAATTTCTGTTACGAAATAACTTCAGGCGATACAGATGCAGTATTAATTGTAGAAGATAACCATAATGTATCTATACCCGGGGCTACTGTAACATATACCGGTCAATTGGGCGATACTATTAAGGGATGTGTGACATGGACACCCGGCAGCAAAGATGTAGGTGCGCGTACTTTTGTGGTAACAACTAAAGACTCGACCTGTAAACCTCCCGGCATTATGCTATACTATTTCTATAGCCTACCTATATACATATGGCCGCCAACGGTAGCATTGGGTGATACAACCATCTGCCCGGGAGACGCAACATTCCTTACGGCCAGTGGTGGTGGAAACTTTGTATGGACCGTTAAACCCGGCGGCGAGCCAATAACTAGTCTCAGCAATCCAAACATATATAACCCGATAGCTGTTGTAAGCAAAAAAACAACTTATGTTGTAACATCAACTATTAACAATTACTGTAATAATAATACAGATGAAGTAACGGTGGATGTACTTCCCGGACTTGACTTCAGCAAGGTGAATGATACTATAACATGTCCTGATAACCCTGTAACGTTAGACCTGAAAATCAATCCACCGGCAGGTGCTACATATACTATGAAATGGACACCATCCACATACCTGCATGATAGCACATCGGACAAGCCAATTGTTACGCCTAAAGCGACAACTACATACACCGTAATACTAACATCATCAGATAATACATGTAAAGGTTATGATACGGTAGTGGTAGATGTATTAACAGGTTTTAACATAGAAAATCCTGACACGGCAATATGTAATGGCCAAAACGTGCAGGTACGCGCAACCGGCGACCCTCGTTATACTTACTCGTGGAGTACTACGTCCCCTAATCCCGGATTATTCTCCAACGCTGCTATCATAGACCCTTTAATAACCCCTGCACCTTTGGGCAAGTATAAATATATACTGAAAGCCAGCTACCCTAATTGCCTGGATAGCATCAGCGAACTGGAGATAGATTTGCAACCTGTACCGATAGTAACAGTAGGCGAAGATGCTACGGTATGCTATGGAGATACTATGCAACTGACGGGCACTGTAAACCCTGCAACGTATCCATTTACTTTATCATGGACACCGGGTGCATCGCTGAACAACCCCAATATCATAAACCCGATATTCTCGGCCAATGAAACTACTACGCTGACGTTTACAGCTACCTCAAGTGCAGGTTGTACGGCAAGCGATGATATAACATTGACTGTATTCCCTGCCAGCTTCCTGTTCACAAATAATGATACAGCTATCTGCCCCGGCAATAAAGTGCAGCTCCACCTTACAGGTAACGGCATCAGGTCGTTTAAATGGTATCCTGATGAATATATAAGTGACAGGAACTCGTATGATCCGTTTGTATCACCAATAAGCACGAAGATTTACACTGTAATTGGTATCGATACAAATGCATGTGCTGATACACAAAATGTGAAGATTGTAGTGCATCCTAAAGTAAGCTTGCACCTGCCCGATTCTGTAATATTGTATCCCGGTCAATCTTATCAGTTAGATCCTGAAGGTAACGCGGCTTATTATAGCTGGTTCCCTCCTGTAGGCCTTAGCAAAGCAGATGTAGCAAACCCTACCGCGAAACCGGATGTAAATACACGCTATTATGTGAATGCTACAACAGAATTTGGTTGCACGGCATCTGATTCTATCAGCATAATAGTAGCACCGGAAAGCATCCTTTCATTGCCGAATGCATTCTCACCTGGCTCGCAGCCCAATGCATTGCTGAAAGTGATACGCCTGGGCGATGCTACACTGAAGAAATTCGCTGTGTACAACCGTTGGGGTACCAAAGTGTTTGAAACCAGCGACATCAACGAAGGCTGGAATGGCACTTATAAAAATGAGCCACAACCAATGGGCGTATATGTGTACATGATAGAAGCTACTACTGCAAGTGGTAAACCATTCAACAAGCAAGGTAATGTGACGCTCATGCGTTAATCATCAGAAATTATATTGCGGAATATATAAAAGCCCGGTGAAGTATCACCGGGCTTTGTCTTTTCAGTAGTTAAAGCAATTAGTTAGCAACGAATTTACTTTTGATTTCTGAAGGGATACCTCCCTTGTGCAACAATATGGCGGTAGTTTTATACAGTACATAAGGTTTTGAAACATAGATATAACCTTTATAGTCATTCTTTTCGCCCCATGAGTTTTTTACTATGTAGTATTCCTTACCACTTTGATCTTTTGCCAGGCCTACTATGTGCATACCATGGTCATCGGTAGTAGTATAGTTATCAAAAGCCTCCAGGCGCATTTTAGATGTTATTTTCCTGTCTGGCTTAGGACCATTGAATAATGCTTTCTGTTCCTCTTCCTCCATATCTTCCCAGTCTTTTTCAGGAACAAATGCTACACCATTTTTCCAGCTAAAATACTTCTCGCTCACATCTGTTGCCCATGCTACAGTGTAACCGTTGTCTAATGCATTATCTATAATCCTGGTCAGGTCGTTCATTTTTACATTATACACTTTATCCCAGCTCCAGTTGTCGGGCACCATCAGTATCATCTTCTCATAATAAGGCATATCGCTACGGGAAGAAAGCTCAATATAGTCTTGCGGTTTAATGCCTACCACATCTTTAGCAAATGTCTTTGGGGTATACGCTTTGCCGTCGTAGGTAAATGTTTCAGGCTGATCGCCAAGGTATATATTCAGCACAGCTTCAAATGCACGCTTCCAGTTGGGTGTAAGCTTACCATTCGGGTTTTTAACTACAGCATCCAGCATACCTTTCAGTATTGCCTGCATTTCGCCGAACTTATTTTTAGTAGTACCGTAGTTCAGGCCGGGGTATGCACTCTGGGGCACAGCACCATATTTAGCATACATGTTTATAACATCATGGCAAGAACCACCATCACCCCAGCTAACGGCACCATGCATGCGTACATAGTTATCCGCCTTTTCAGTATACACACAGCGGGCAGTATATATTTCTGCTATATCCACCGGCTTCTTGCCCATACGTGCCATTTCGCTTTCCAGGAAAGAATTGGTTGAATAGCTCCAGCAAGTACCCGAACTACCCTGGTTTTTTACCGCTGTATTCTCAAGGTCGATGATGTGCGTGAACGTGAATTTCTTTTTTGCACTGTCACTTTTGTTGCCGTCCAGTTTTTTTACAAGATCATCCTGGGCAGTAGCCATCAATGGCATAACCGCCAATAAAGCAAGTATCCGTTTCATTTAGTATGATTGAAAAAGTTGAACTGCGAATATACTTATCGCAAGCCTATTATCACAGGGTGTGATGGGTGATATATCGGGTTAAAAATCAGGTGCTAATACAGGTCTATTTTGTACAGCAAAACAGCTTCTTTGCCACTTAAACCATAAAATCCCGCATTTTTCACTTCAAAGGAATCAAAATTGTGTTGCAGGGTTTTTACTACTCTTTCCCGCTTTATATCATCATATAGTTCCAGGCGCTCTTCTTCATCCTGCATCTGGTTCAGGTGGTTCATTATTTCTTCCGTTTCATCTATCCCCTTAGCAATGTTATCAGCAATACCCTGCATATAGGGTGATGGTATGCCTATTTCAAAGTCGAACAACACTTCGTACAGTGTATCCTCATCTTTAAATTTCTGATTTTTGACATACATAGACACTCAATTTAAAAGTGTAAAGTTATTTCAATATTTCTGCCATTGCGGCATCTATCATGCTATCTTTATTCAAGGCCTCATCAGCCGGTTTCATCGTCACAACGGTATCAGGTGCTACACCATTCTCTATATAGCTGCCATCCGCATCTTTTACTATCGATATAGGGTATTTTATAATCCACCCGTTAGGCAGTTCATAGCTTGCAGGTATAGTACCTCCACCACCGGTAGTATCGCCCATCACCCGAACTCTATGCCTTGTAAAGCCTTTGGCACCCGTAGCAAAAAGGCTGGCTACACCATAATTAGCCCTGTTGGTAAGCACTACTGTTCTGCGGCCAAATTTTCGTTTGTCGTTGTTTTCTATATAACTGCCTATGAAATCAGATATCGCATCGTGCTCTACCCCATTTTTGTAAGCCGTTGCAAACAGGTAAATGCTGTATTCAAAACTGGAATCTATGCCCAAATGATTGAACATAGTAAACATATTCTCCGTTTTACCACCTGTGTTGTTCCGGATATCCAGTATGGTACCCTTTGTACCGCCGCTGCCTTTCAGGAAGTCTATCATGACATCTATTTGTGCATCGTTTACATCGTCGTTAAAGCTACTATAATAGATGTAGCTAACAGAATCTATTACTTTGTACATAAATGGCCCGGTCCTTTCATAGCCTTTCCAATAGGTACGTTCCAACAGGTCTTTCCTGAAATTGGCAGCATAGCCTTCAGTAGTGTTGTAAAAAGAAGTTGCAAATCCTGCATTCAGGCTCACACTGCCGTCACGCAACAGGTTTATCATCTGTACACAAGTATCATATAGCGCCCGTTCCGTCATCGTATCGCTTATTTTGGGGCGATACATCATGTAAACGGAATCCCATCGTACTCCTTTATGGTCAAAATAGGTATAACCTTTATCCAGCGTTTTCCATAGCTCCTCAAATACCTCGGTTGGCTTTTCAGATTTTTCCTTCGGCATCAACAGCTTTTCGCAAGATGAAAATGCTATTACAATCAATAATCCTAAAACAAATATATTCCTCATTATCAACAGGGTAATGATTAGTAATTAAACATAAATGTCAACATCAAGGTATGCTCTGCGCTATACACGGCACTGGCCCCCTTTATCTTAAAATAATCCCATTGGTAGGTAAACCGTAGTTTATTGGTAGTACGTTTCAATGGATACAGAAAATGGATACGGGTATTCAAACGCAGGAATTTTCCGAAAAGGCCTATAGAGTTATTTGCGAAAAAGCCATTATCACTATTCTTTTCTGTTTCCAATGCCGTTACTTTATTCAGATAAGGCGGACGCGAGCTGCTTGATAACAATGGCATGCTTACATCCAGCATTATATATCCCGGCAAGTCGTCAAACATGATTTCCCTGGCTATCTTGCCGCTCAGCCCAATGCTCATGGCATAGTCGTCTACCTTGCCGCTATATTCCAGGTGCGGGGCATTTTTATGAGCATACTGTGCCGATAGCAGGCCACCCACACGCACATCATATATCATTTCATTCAGGAAGTCTATCTTATACAGGTGGCGATAGTCTATCAACCCGTTATACATTTTGACGCGGGCAGGTGCAAAAGGTCCGTTAGGCGTTTCTGCATTTACATACGAACCTTGTATCCAAAGCTCCGTATATTTATTTTCGTTCAGGCGTATGTTAGCTATAGCTGCTGTTGGGCCTGCCTTTTCATACTTCCGGCTGGAAAGCGACTGATCTATAAAGCTGCGATAAGTAGCCCCTGCACCAAATACAAAATAGCGCGAATAACCAAACTTGGAAGTTTCCTCGTTATCGCCCAGTATCTGTGAAAAAGCAGGTAGTGCATACAACAAAAGCGTAACGGCAGCTATACCCTTCCGGAAAACATTCATACCTGTAAATCAATTTTAGCGTGTAATATTAGCAAATAAAGGCTTTGCTAGGATGTGCAGGGATACAAAAAAGCCTGCAAAAAAGCAGGCTTTCATATCATTCACTTCATACGGTTAGGCTTTAACAACCCAGCCATGTGTATCTTCCGTACGTCCGTAGCGTATGTTATTCAGCTCAGTTTTTACCCACTCCGATACGGTCCAGTTTTCAGGAGCAGGCAGCTCCATACTCTTATCGTTATAGGTAAGCTTAGCTATGTGAGAAATAGATGCAGCAGTACCCGTACCAAATGCTTCGCGCAAGGTGCCTGCTTCATATGCAGCTTCGATTTCATTGATACTCAATGGACGTTCTTCAACAGTAATACCCTTATTCCTCAAAAGCGTAATAACACTATCACGGGTAACACCAGCCAGAATGGTTTCACTCAGTTCAGGAGTGATAACGGTATCGCCTATCACAAAGAACACATTCATAGTACCTATTTCCTGTACATATTTATGTTCAAAACCATCTGTCCACAATATCTGGTCGTAGCCCATTTCCCGTATCTGTGCAGTAGGCAGCATGCTGGCACCATAGTTACCCGCAGCTTTTGTAAAACCTATACCACCGGGGAATGCACGAACATATTTATCCTGAACATATATAGATACGGGTTTCGCATAATATGGCCCGGCAGGACTGGTTATTATCAGGAAAGTGAACTTTTCAGCAGGTTTTACGCCTATGAACTCGTCTGTAGCTATCATAAACGGGCGCAGGTACAATGAAGTACCATCATCCGTTGGTATCCAGTCTTTATCCAGGTTTACCAGTTGGCGCATGCCTTCCACAAATATCTCTTCAGGTACATCCGGCATGGCCATACGCGCCGCAGAGCGGTTCATACGCTTCCAGTTATCATATGGGCGGAAGATCAGCGGATTGCCATCCTGGTCTTTATAAGCTTTTACACCTTCAAATATAGCCTGCCCATAGTGCATAAAAGTAGTAGCAGGGCTGAGGCTGAGGTTTCCAAAGGGAACAATCTCAGGCTGTCCCCATTCGCCATTTTCGTAATGTGCTACCAGCATGTGGTCGGCATAAAGCTTACCAAACTGGATGTTATTGGGGTCGAGCTGATTGATACGGCTCTTCGCCACTTTCTTCACATTTATGCCCATAGTCGAAACACTCATTGCAATCGTTTAATTTCGTGCAAAGAAACAAAAAAAACCCCAATTGCCCGAAAAAGGGCTATTTTCAATATATGTCGCAGATACCCGATATCATACAATCAGACATCGTTACACAACAATGGGATGCATTCTGGAACCCGCTTCCGGACAGCTTAAACATTGGAAATGAACAAACTAATACATTAGTATTAACGCTACCCTATACACAAGGCAGCGCTGAAGAAACCGCCCTGTTAAAAATGATGCAGGCCTGTAAGTTCAGCGCAGAGGACTACAAGATTGTACAGATGCAGCCCGAAATGCTGGTGGCCTGGCATAAGATAAAAGAGGTGGCCAATCCTAAAAACGTCATCCTGCTGGGTGTGCTGCCCCAACAATTAGGTATTACTGTCCTGCTGCGCCTGTTCAATCCCAATAGGTTCGATGGTTGTATTTGGATACCCGGACTGTCATTAACGGATATGGAGAAACAACCCGAAGCTAAAAAAGAGCTCTGGCTCAATGGATTGAAACCTACATTTGTAGATGCCGTAAATGGCTGATAGGTACTTGCACACACCACAGGAAATATTAAAGCAGTATTGGGGATTCGATAGCTTTCGCACGGCGCAGGAAGAGATCATCCAAAGCATAGTATCCGGCAGGGACACCCTGGCACTGCTGCCAACAGGTGGAGGCAAATCCATTTGCTACCAGGTGCCGGCCATGATGCTGGAAGGCATTTGCCTCGTCATTTCGCCGCTCATAGCCCTGATGCAAGACCAGGTGCAAAGACTACAAAGCATAGGTATAGATGCTGCCAGCGTACATGCAGGCATGGGTTATACGCAGGTGAAGTGCATATTTGAAAATGCACAGCATAGTGCTTATAAACTGCTGTACCTGTCGCCCGAAAGATTGCAGACAGACCTGTTTAACGAATACCTGCCCGGCATGCAGGTAAGTATGGTGGCTGTAGATGAGGCGCATTGCATATCTCAATGGGGCCACGATTTCAGGCCCGATTATCTGCAAATTGCTGCTTTACGAAGGCTGTGTCACGATGTACCTTTTTTAGCACTTACAGCTACAGCCACCCCTTCGGTTGAAAAAGATATCATACAGCAACTGCGATTAAAACAGCCTAACACATTCATCACCAGCTACGAACGACCAAATATTTATTATAAAGTACAATACACTGAAAACAAGCATACAGAAGTAGTAAATATCCTGAAGCAAAGCCATGCACCTGCCATCATCTATTGCCGAAGCAGGAAACAAACGGAAACAATTACCAAACACCTTTTATTACAAAACATACCTGCAGTCACCTATCACGCGGGGATGGATAAGGCTAAACGACGGGAGGCACAGGAAGTATGGATGGCAGGAGGCATGAAAACGATAGTGGCCACAACCGCCTTTGGTATGGGGATAGACAAAGGGGATGTAAGAAACGTAATACATTACGATGCCCCGGAACATCTTGAAGCATATTACCAGGAAGCGGGACGAGCCGGCAGAGACGGAAAAGCAAGTAACGCTATCTTACTGTACAATACTACAGATATTAACCGGCTGGTAGAAAGTACGGATATATTGTATCCGGAAGAAAGCTATCTAAGGCACATTTATCAATGCGTGGCAGAGTACCTGCAAATACCTATCAGCGCAGAACCATATACTTATTACCCGTTCCATCTGAAGGAGTTTTGCCGGAATTTCAAGCTGGAAGCATTGCCCGCTTCCCATGCCCTGAAGCTACTGGAACAGGAAGGGTTATGGACCATCAGCGAAACGGTATTTTCACCACCTACCATACATATACCCGTAAGCAAGCACGAGCTGGACGAATTTATGCAGCGATACCCCAAATTTGCTTATGCTATCACCAGCTTACTACGGCTATATGGCACATTATTTCTTTACCCTACCCCTATACGCCTGTATGCTATAGCTAAACAGTTGCGCATGAAGCAAGAAGATACAGAGCAGGCACTGCTGCAACTGGATAGCATGGGTATTATAGAATATAATGCTCCTCCTGAAGGCGAGCATATCTTTGTGCATCACTACCGGGTAGACAGTAAACACCTGGTAATAAATACACACCGCATACAGCAACTGAAGCAGCGGCATATACAGCGTACAGAAGTAATGCTGCAATACCTGCACGAGAATAAAACCTGCAGAACGCGGTTTCTGCTACAGTACTTTGGGGAAACAAAGCAAAAGGATTGCGGGCATTGCGATGTTTGCACAGCAAAAACCAAAGCATTACCAAAAGGCAATGTTATTGTACCCATCATCATAGAAACCCTGAAACAAACTACAACAGGAATGTCCATGCAGGAACTCACCAACAGGATACCTCAATATGACAAGCAGCATGTAACTGCTATGGTGAGGCAACTGGTTGATGAGCGTGTAATATTGTTACTGCCTGATGGCACAGTAAAACTTGCCTGATATTATTTGGCAAAGGAAGCATAGCCCACATTGCCGGCTTGTAATACCTGCACCAAATAGTTTCCACCCGATAAATGATGAACGTCGATAGCAGACGTGTTTTTATCCGTTATTATCAACCTCCCCTGCACATCATATACATTCACCGTATAAGCCTGCCAGGTTGCCGGAACCGCTACATGGATAACATCAGTCGCGGGGTTGGGGTACACGCTTAAAACACTCAGTTTATTTTCTGTTTGGGCAACGTTTACCCCGCCCCTTGCTACATCGCGATAGCGTGCACCGGTTGCTACTTCCATACCTGCTACTACACTTGTACTTATAGTTAGCAATGGGTAATGCTCACCCGTAGCCAGCCATTTATACTCTATCGTGTGTCTTGGCAACCCTATCGGTATGCCTGCTACTGTAACACTGTCTATCTCATCCAGCTCACTGCGCACACGTATGCAGGGGGCAGGTGCAGAGGTATAGGGTGTAGTAATGGTGCCCCATGCATCCACCTGTGTAATGCGGGTGCCTTGCTGAGAAAGGGAACCGAAAGATGCCAGTGAAAAATTGAGCTTGAAACTGCTGGTATCCTCATTGCCATAAGCTAATGGCAGAAAATATATCTCGTCTTCATCCTGGTACACAGCCGCAGTAGGGAAGCCACTAATACTGGCCGCAAACCCCTCAGCCACATAGCGCGAAGGATTGTTTTTCTTACTATAAAAAGTATAGATATTCTTTATTGAAATAGGCAGGAAAGCGCTAAAACCGGGTAAAGAATCGGATACTTTATAACCATATGCCGAAGGCGATATGGTAAGCGCATATACCGGGTTTACCTGTGCTGCAGTTTTATAAGTGTCCACAAACTGTATATCGGGTGTTAACCAGCTAAAATCCCAGTCAACATTAGCTCCCGCCTGCGACAGGTCTATGGATGTAGCATCTGCCATCAGGCTATAGCGCAAGGTATCTCCGGCAACAGGCATATCCGAAGCAGTGATAGTTATTTGTGCCATAGCAGCATTAAAGCCTGCCAATAGCAGCATAGGGAGTAGCAGTTTTTTCATAAAATGGGGGTTTGATACGGTTAAGTTACGACAAGCCGGGCATAAAAAAATAAAGCCTTGATTAAACAAGGCTTTACATATATCAATCAGTAAGGTATAATTATGCATGTTGCATACCGTACATCTCCGCTTTCAGTGCTTTCACACGTGCGTCTTCACGATACTCATCAAAGCTCATTTCGCGGTCTATCAGGCCGTTCGGTGTTATTTCCAGTACACGGTCTGCTACGGTTTGCGCCAGTTCATGGTCGCGCGTGGTAAACAGGATGGTACCTTTAAAATCTTTCATACCATTGTTCAGCGCAGTAATGCTTTCCAGGTCAAGGTGGTTGGTAGGCTCGTCAAACAGCAGTACGTTGCCTTTCAGCATCATCATACGGCTCATCATACAACGCATCTTTTCACCTCCACTTAATACACTGCATTTTTTTAGTGTTTCTTCGCCCGAAAACAGCATACGTCCCAGGAAGCCACGGATGAAGGTTTCATCTTTTTCTTCACTGTATTGGCGCAGCCAGTCTATCAGGTTCAGGTCTTTATTCTCAAAGTAAGCACTGTTATCATTGGGCAGGTAAGTAGTAGTGATGGTTACCCCCCATTTAAAAGTACCCTGAAAGTCTGTATCCTCGCCTGACAGTATTTTGTAAAATGCTGTAGTAGCAAGGCCATTCTCCGCCAGTATGGCTACTTTTTGTCCGCGTTTCAGGTCAAAGCTGATGTCTTTAAACATTACTTCACCATTCAGCGTTTTGCTCAGGCCTTTTACTTCCAATATCTGGTCGCCGGCTTCGCGCACCTGGTTGTTGAACAGGATAGCAGGGTATTTACGGGTAGAGGCTGTCATGTCCTCTATCTTTATCT
>JANLJF010000003.1 GCA_029255605.1 Azovibrio restrictus | reverse complement strand
ACGCCGCTAAGGGTATCCGGTTCATTCAGGTGAAACTCTATGGCTGTTTTACCGGGCAATGTAGGAAACAGGTTCAGGTAATACGAGCGCTCAGCCGTACCATCATCGTATGCCAGGTAGTTATAAAACAGTTGCTCTTTTACTATCGTATCATTCTCTCTCCTGTCCGTTCCCGATAGTGATTCCAGGTAGTAGGTATCCTCGTAGGTAAAGTTGGCATAGCGGTCGCCGGTGGTCATCATATTATTATATGCCGCCATCGAAGTTGTATAAGACTGCTTCGCCCCTATCAATGCACTAAAAGGCCCGTCTGTTGCAAAAGGTGTATTGCTGAATTTCTCGCGCGACTTGAAACTATAGTTTACCGACTGGTCGCCTGTATAGCCATTGCGTATAGTAGCGCTATGTTGTGTAGCTCTTTCCTTATCCGGGTCGGCTTTAAACTGCCGGTAAGGCATAGAGGTATAATCATTCAGGTAGAACGATGGTTGAACAGTAAAAGCCACATCATCTACCAGTGTATCATTCATATTACGGCCCGCTGCCAGCCTTATATAGTCCACATTCCACACATCATCATTGGTATTCATCGATGCCTTGTTCAGAAAGCAGAACTGAAAGGTACTATGCAGGTACACGGTATCTTTTACAGCTACCATCACCTGCCTGAAGGAGTCTAATTTCAAACCCTCCTTTGCCCAAACCTTTATCCATGCATCATTCGATTTTTTGAAGTACAGCATCAGGGAATCCTGCCCTTCGGGATAAAAGCCATTGCCCTGCGGCTGGTAAAAGAAACTCAGGTAGATGCTGTCATCAGGTGTATAACCGCTAAGGTCGAAGGGGCGCGATGTAAGGCTATCTGCATATACCAGTGCAGTATTTACATTAGGGTCATACGGCAGGCCGTTACTGTTCAATCCGTCAAATGTTGCTACACCCCTGCTGATGGGGTTTACGGCCATGGTATTATTGATATATACATTGCGGTCGGTCCACTTTGTATCATCGGGGAAGGTAGAGTATATCGTAAAGTCTTCAAAGAAAGGCAATGTGAGTGCCGTTGTTTTGGCATGACTGGTTTTCGCGGGTTGTGCCTGCTGCAGTAGCCCGTTATACATAAGGGGCCCTACACGTTCCTGCGCGTAGCTGGTGTAGCCACCAAGCAGTATTGATAGAGATAGTATAAGCAGTTTCTTTATCATTCATATTCAGTTTTAGCGTTCGGGACAGGTTCGTCCTCACTACTATTAACTGCTCCGGCAGGGTTTCTATTGTTTTCCAGCTCTTCGGGAGTAGCCGTCTGTTTGATGCGTACATCTATAATATCCCCTTCCCTTATGCGGTTAGGGGTGGCTAATTCATTCTTAGGCTTAGGCGACTGGTCGTAAACGATGGCTAGCGCAGAGTCTGTAATAGCACCTTCCCATATAGCTGTGATAGTTAGCCCGGTACCGTTCAGCACCGCTGCGGCTTCCTCATAGGTCATGCCTATTACATCCGGTACGTTAAACTGGGTATTACCCAATCCGTCACCTATCACCAGGTCTATACGGCTGCCTTGCGGTATCATTACGCCCGGCCTTATTAGCTGGCCGTTATATAGTTGTTCCAGTATAGCGCCTTTGGCTATATCGGGGCGGTACGTCGTATCGCCCAGTATCAGCTTATTGCTTTTCAGTATCATCTCCGCACTGCGAAACGAGAGGTTTTGCAGGTTGGGCATTGGGGTTAGCGGCGGGTTGGCTTTATTAACGGTAATGAAAATAGTACGGCCTGTTTTTACCGATGCATTCACTTCCGGTATCTGGTTCAGCACTACAAATGGTTTCAGTTTAGGATCATAACCGGAGTCTACATCCACTTCAAAGCCCATTTTCTCCAATGCATCGATGGCGGCACCTATGCTTTTACCTGTAACCGAAGGCACCTTAGCCTCCGCACCATGGCGTGTTATAAAGCTAAGGCTTAGAAAAAACAACATGTACAGTACGATGCACAGCAGTACTACCACCAGCAGGTTGAAACGAAATGATTTCCTGATATCTTCCCTTATCAAAGCCATATTCTTACTACAATATAATATTATACGGCAGCTACCGTATGTGTTTTAAGACAGTCTGCTATCAACGCGCTGTAAAAGTCTTTCAGTGTTTGCCCTGCAGCCCTTACCTGTTGCGGCACTATGCTGTTCTCGCTTTGCCCCGGCATGGTATTCACCTCCAGGAAGTATAATTTGTTCGTACCCGTCTGCAGGATGAAATCCATACGTACGATACCCCTGCAATTCAGGTGGCGGTAGATGTAGGCCGCCTTTGTTTCCAGTTGCTCACGTATACTGTCATCTATTGGTGCCGGTGTTATCTCGCTGGTTACCCCAGGTGTGTATTTCGCTTCATAGTCGAAGAACTCATTCTTACTCACAATCTCTGTAGGCGGCAGCGTATGCAGGTAGCCATCTACCCTATATACACCAATGGTCAGTTCCCTGCCCTCTATAAATTCTTCTATCAATACCTGGTTATCCTCCTTAAAGGCTTTCTCTATAGCAGGCAGCAGTTCTTCTACTGCTTTCACTTTGCTTACGCCCAGGCTGCTACCACTTTCATTAGGCTTTACAAACATAGGCAGCCGCAATTGTTCCAATATATTACCTACCGAATAAGGCTCCCCTTTTATCAGGTGCACCGAATTGGCAATGTTCACTATGTTGAACGCCTTTACTACTTTATTACAATAGCTCTTATTGAACGTTAGGGCAGAAACAATGGCGTTGCAGGTAGTGTATGGTATATTCAGCATATCCAGGTAGCCCTGTATGCGGCCATCTTCGCCCGGTGTACCGTGTATGGCTATGAACACACAGTCGAAGTGTATTCTTTCTCCACCTACCGTCAGGGTAAAATCGTTCTTATCTACAGCCACCTTTTCACCATTGCCGGCTTCGTGCCACCAACCATCGCGCGTTACTATTATCTTATATATATTATAGCCGGTACCTTCCAGGTTCTTTTCTATCGTTTCAGCAGTTTGTATCGATATCACATATTCGCCCGAGTATCCGCCTGCCAGTAATGCAATGTTTTTATTCATTATGGTGGTACAAAAAGTTTGTAGCCAAAGGTAACAGAAAAAATATGGATGCTGTAACCCGCAGCAAAAAATGACAGCGCTTTAACGCCTTGTTGGCGCAGCTATTTGCTATGCTATAAATTGTTTTATAATAAATGCCAGCAGTAATATATTGGCCTGCTCTATGGGGTGCTGTGTAGCAGGCAGCACAGCCAGTTTCGCATGGGGCAGTGTTTTATATACCGCCAGGGTTTCATCCAGCGTTACCATCTTATCGGCATCGCCCAGGCATATGGTAACGGGTGTTTGTATCTCTGTATAATCAGCTACCTGCAATGGATTGTTAGCCCCCATGGCATGCAGCATGTCTTTGGTTTTGTTCAGCAATGCCTTCCAGTCGTTAGGTGCATGGCGCTTTTCCAGTGCGGCTGCAAAGGCAGGCACTTTGGCAGCTATCTTTTCAGCATCCAGCATCTGGGCTTCTTTGGCCGCCGTAGGTTCATCCCAATGAAACTTGGTGGCCAATGTCACTATCTTTTCCACCCGTTGCGGGTGCTGTTTGGCAAGATACAGCGCTACATACCCCCCCATACTATAGCCGAATATAGATACCTGCGGCAGGCCTTCTGAATCCAGGTATGCCAGCACTTCCTGCGCAAATGCAGGTATGGAGAAGTACCCGTTATCTGCAGTACCTCCATGCCCTGAAAAGTTGAGCGTTCTTACATCATAGCTCTCTCGTAATTGTGCTGCAAGCGGCTCCAGTTGGTCGGCAGCACCTATGGCGCCGTGTAGTAATAGTATGGTTTTCATATATAGCTTAAGTGGTGCCAAATATAGTTAATGGACAGCAGAGCAAAAGCCCGCTATATCTCATTGATATAGAAGCCATTTTAACCGGCACTTAATAGTTAACATTTCCTTGTGAAAAACAGGAACCTGATTTGGATTAGGTATCAGTACAAAACAATTTTAGATGAGAAGCTTACTGAAAAAGGCAGCAGGAATCGCAGGACTGGTTATGCTGATAGCACTGTTACTGCCGGCACAACGTGCAGCCGCACAGCCGGGGGTATCGGTTTCGATACAAACATTCTATGACGCACTGTCTCCATACGGACAGTGGATAGATGACCCTTCGTATGGTTATGTATGGTCGCCGCGGGGTGTGGGTAACGACTTCCGCCCTTACTATTCGCGTGGCCGCTGGGCGATGACGGAATATGGTAACACCTGGGTATCTGATTACGAGTGGGGTTGGGCTCCCTTCCACTACGGCCGCTGGACCTATGATGACTATTATGGCTGGATATGGGTACCCGGTTATGAATGGGGGCCGGCATGGGTTAGCTGGCGCGATGGCGGTGGCTACTATGGCTGGGCACCTATGGGGCCGAATGTAAGCATCAACATATCATTTGGCCGCAACTACTATGTGCCTAACAACTGGTGGACATTTATACCTTGCCAGCATATATATAGCCCAAGGTTTCACAACTACTACAGGGGTCCAAGGTATAACACGACGATCATCAACAATACAACGATCATCAACAATACCTATGTGAACAACAGGAACACATATATATATGGCCCTCGCAGCAATGAGTTTGAACGCCGTACCGGCCAAAGGGTAACGACTTATAGCATTAATAACGTGAACCGCCCGCAGCGTAGCACCGTACGTAATAACACGCTAAACCTATACCGTCCGCAAGTGCAGCAAGAAAGCCGTGGTAATGCAAGGCCGGAAAGGCTGGTAGCTGCCGAAAGGCCTATAAGGGGGCCGCAGGGCAATGCAGAACGTAGCAATAATAACGCAGGCATAGGACGTGGCAACAATGCAGAACGCATAGTGCGTGGCAGAGCAGAGCAGCGTGCTACCGAGAGGCCGCAAACAATAGAGCGCCCGCAAATGGATGCTGCCAGGGGCAACGAGGCACGACCTATGCAGGAAGCACGACCCGATAACAGGCAGCGAGTGAACATGCAACGCAACCGCGAGCAGGCTATTGAACAAAGAAGGCAACAGCAGTGGGACAGGCAAAGGCAAATGGAAGCACGCCCGCAAAGGATGGAGCAACCACAACGCCCGCAGCAACCGCAACGAATGGAGCGACCTCAAAGAATGGAACAGCCGCAACGCATGGAGCGACCTCAAAGAATGGAACAACCACAACGGGTGGAACGTCCGCAAAGAATGGAGCAACCGCAACGCATGGAGCGCCCACAAAGAATGGAGCAACCACAACGCATGGAAAGGGCGCAACCTCAACAGCGTATGGAAAACAGAGGTGGTGGTAATATAGAGCGCGGTGGCGGCGGTGAACGTGGCGGCCGTGGCCGATAAAGATTTTAGATGTTGGTTTGTTGGTTAATGGTGAATGAGTCCCGGTTTTCTCCGGGGCTCTTTTTTATTACCATACCAGTGCGCTGGCACCTAATATAGCCGCATCCGCATCCGGCAAGTCGGACTGGAGGAGCTTTACTTTGTTCTTGAACACCTGCAGCAGGTTGGCCTCCATATACTTTCGGGTTGGTTTCAGCAGTATATCTCCAGATTGGGCCAGCCCACCAAAGAACACGAAGGCTTCCGGCGAGGTTATAGCCACCACATCCGCCAGTGTTTGCCCAAGGATGCGGGCAGTATAGTCAAATATCTCCAGCGCCAGTGCATCGCCCGCTACGGCAGCTTCATGTATATGCTTCGCCGATATATTGCCTGCATGTTGCCTTAACAAGCTATCGTCTGTGCGTTCAGTCAACCACTCTTCAGCCGTTATCTTTATACCGGTGGCAGAGCTGTAGCGCTCCAGGCAGCCACTGCGGCCACAACCACAAGGGCGCCCATCACGTACCGCTATTACATGGCCTATCTCTCCCGCAAAGCCATCATGGCCATATATCAATTGCCCATTGGCTACTACCCCACTACCTACACCTGTACCCAGCGTTATCATTACAAAGTCTTTCATGCCCTTGGCTGCACCATACTCCATCTCTCCAATAGCAGCGGCATTGGCATCATTGGTTATCGTTACCTTCAAATGCAATGCTTCGTTCAATAGCCTGGCCATCGGTATCACCCCCTTCCAGTCGAGATTGGCAG
Organism: Azovibrio restrictus; assembly: GCA_029255605.1. Taxonomy (GTDB): domain Bacteria; phylum Bacteroidota; class Bacteroidia; order Chitinophagales; family Chitinophagaceae; genus Polluticoccus. Next base: position 5,529 of record JANLJF010000003.1, on the reverse strand, counting down.
CGTGAGCTATTTCACCGGTATAGAAGTTAGCATTGGGTGCACCTACACCTGCCGCTGCGATGTTGTGCTTACCCACCTTATCTATCAGCGGCCTCAACTGATTGGCCAGCTCTTCAATATAGTCAGTTACGGTAGCAAAGCCCTTAGTGCTCATGTGCCCCTTCTCTACTATCTGTCCGCGCCTGTCTACTATACCGAATGTAGTATTGGTACCGCCCATATCTATGCCTAATGCCAATGGCTGTGTCATAACCTGTCCTTTTGTTTCCTGCACTAAAATAGGCAGAGTGGTTTAAAAACTTGTTCCCTGCGCTGAGAAATCGGCATGAAGCGCTATATTAGTTGCCTCAACGGTTTCTACATGCAGTCTGAAAACAAGCAATCATACGTCACCTCGCTGATACTGGTGGGTGGCCTTTTCTTCATATTCGGGTTCATTACCTGGCTGAATGGTACGCTGATACCTTTTTTGAAGACTGCCTGTGAGCTGAGCAACTTTGAATCTTACCTGGTAGCTACTGCCTTCTTTGCTTCTTACTTCATTATGGCGCTGCCCTCTTCTGCTATACTTAAGAGGACCGGGTTTAAAAAAGGTATGAGCCTTGGCCTGTTCATCATGGCGATAGGTACGGTTATCTTTATACCGGCTGCCATGCAGCGTAGCTATGCCTTCTTCCTGCTGGGGCTTTTTACACAGGGACTAGGATTAACCATACTGCAAACTGCAACCAACCCATACGTAACCATACTGGGGCCGGAAGAAAGCGCTGCCAGCCGCATCAGTATGATGGGCATTTGTAACAAAGCAGCGGGCATCATCAGCCCCATTATATTCGCGACCATACTGCTGAGCAATTCAGCCAGCATCAATGAGAACGTAGGTAAGCTGAACGAGCAGATAGCTGCCCTGCAAAAGAAAAAGCTACCATTTGACAGCCTGGTACTGGAAAAGGCACAGCTGTTGGACGAACTGACCAGCCGCATCATCAATCCATACATCGTACTGACCATAGTGCTGGTAGTACTGGCGGCACTAGTACTGAAATCGCCCCTGCCCGACCTGCAGGATGAAGAAGAGAACCCGGATACAGATGTGGCGGTACACCCATCTATATGGAACCACACATACCTGTTTTTAGGGGCGCTGGCCATATTTGTATATGTGGGTGTAGAGGTATTGTCGGGCGATTCTATCATAGGATATGGTAAGGCTTTGGGAATTGCAGATAATGAAACCAGGTTCTTTACATCGTTCACGTTAGGTGCTATGGTTGTGGGCTACTTCGTGGGCATCTTCCTGACGCCTAAATTCATATCTCAGGAAAAGTACCTGGTCATCTGTGCTATACTGGGCCTTGTAATGACGGCGGGTGTACTGATGACTGAAGGACGTACTTCCATATACTTCCTGGCGGCACTGGGCTTTGCGCATGCTATTATGTGGCCTGCTATATGGCCTATGTCGCTAAAGGGGCTGGGCAAGTATACCAAGACAGGTGCGGCACTGCTGATAATGGGTATAGCCGGTGGGGCTATCATCCCCCCACTCTTCGGCTACCTGATAGACAGCATGGGCAGCCAGCAATCTGCGTATATCCTTATGGTGCCTTGCTACCTGTATATCCTGTATTTTGCCCTGTGGGGGCATAAGGCGGGCTATAAAAAAAGCTAGTAAGAAGAGCTGTCAAGACAGCTCTTCTTTGATATTACATGATATCAATTATTGTATTAAGTCCAACCGTACTATATGTAACGGTTATCGTGTTGCCACAACTGCCACCCGAACAGGTATTGCCGGCGCAAGTACTTACAACAATGAAAGTATTAGTAGCAGGTAATCCCGTACAGGTAGGTAAAAACACTCCTGCATAGTCATCTTGAACAGAGCACCCGGTACCAACACCACATGCATTTGTAACATTTACCTGAGAGAACCAAAATGTAGGATTTAACCCTGTACCGATAGACCAGAATGTTAGTGGCACCAAAAAAGAGTATGGCCCCATTGAAAAATCAACTACATAACTGCCTCCGCCACCGGCAACATTAATGGGGTTGGAAATATCTACCGCTGATGCAAAACAAACGGGGGAATTCTGTGCAAGAAGCACGACATCAACATCGAGGCAACTCGTATTGTTGATAGTAAGCTGTTGCGCCCGGCTATGGAAACAGATAGCCACTAACAGCGCGATAAGCATGGCTGCTTTTTTCATGGTTGGTGTTTTTGTTGGTGATGAATATGTTTTCAATATAAATATATAAAATATCTACAAATGATGCGCAAATTCATCTGTTGCATTTTGTTGCGGTTTTCGTCCTTTTAATAATTGCCAGAGGGCGGTATGTGAAATGCTATTAGCCGTTGGTTCGGCTGTTATTTCCGCAGGCTTGGTGACAACATTGGCATGCACAATGGTCTTGGGGCGCTTGTCTACATAATCTCCCGCCATACGGTTGTCTATGTCTATAGCTTTCAGCATCTGGTTGATGGTAGGTTTGGTCATTTGTGTGCAGGACTGGCAGCCTTTACCTTTGTAGGTCTGCTCGATATACACATCGCCTTCGGCTATGCGGGCGAGTATCTGTCTTTTTCTATGCACGGTGAGTAACTCCGCCTTTAGTTGTTCTTTTACTTCGGCCTCTACTTCCTGCTGAATGCGGCTGCGGGTGGCCTCTATATAATTGGCTATTCCCGGGTTTTGCAGTAGTCGGTTGGCGGCGGATTCTATAGTTCTGTAGTTGGGGTTCTTTGGCTGGTAGGCGATGCTGTAGGCTAAAATCTTGTCTCCGTGGCGGAGCATTTCATTGTAAAGGTGAATTGTTTATGATTCATGATAGGGTGATTTTATTAGTGCAAAAATAGTGTTTTTTATTGTATTTTACATTTCTATTTTCTCTTTATAACGTGGTTGTTCTTTTTTTGCTTCTCCAAAAAAAGAACCAAAAAAAAGAGCCCGACAATCAATCACAGGGTGATTGTCGGTGGCTGCCGATGTAGCTGTAGTGCTACTGTTGTGCCGGGCGATGAGGCCTTGATGGCTTTTACCTAAGTGAGGTTTATAATTTTTATAAGCATCGCAGTGTCAACAATATTTATTAATATTATTTCCATACACTATTGCTATGAACGACGGCAGGCCGATACACGAGGATTTCAGGTTCTTTCTTGATTTTAAGGAGAAGGGGTTGATAGACCTATATACAGATTTGCGAGACTGGATGCTGGAACTTCGTCCTGATTGTAATGAATTGCTGTACCATACCCATGCGCTTACTTCAGTGTATGCTATATCTGAAAAGCTGGGCGATGCTTATTGTATGATTCCTATTTATACCAACCACCTGAACCTGGGTTTTAATAAGGGTACTTTGCTGAAAGACCCTCATAAACTGCTCACCGGCACCGGCAACCTGATAAGGCATATACCCATAAAGACTACGAAAGACTACCGGAATAATAAAGTAAAAGACCTGGTAAAAACGGCCATAGCACAGGCTATAGATGACATGGAGAAGCCTGCGAAGGTAACTGGCAAAACCATTTCGAAGATAAAGAGGTGATACGTCTTTGCCTGTCGCAAACTGCCTTTTATTTGTCGGACTGACACATGTTTGGTTATCTTACGATATCACATCTTTGCATCAATTAAAACCACTACTATGGGTAAACTAACTATATCAATGCACATATCGCTGGATGGCTATGTAGCAGGCAGCAATGGGGAAATGGACTGGATATATGTGAATGACGAGATATTTGACTACGTGGGGCAGCTAACGGATGCTGCAAATGTAGCACTGTACGGCCGCACAACCTTCCAGATGATGGATAGCTACTGGCCCACAGCGGGCGATGCGCCCGATGCCAGCAGGCATGCCAAACACCACGCGGCATCGTATAACCGTGTGCAAAAACTGGTGCTATCAAATACACTGACGAGCAGGGACAGGGAGAAGGTAACTTTTGTAAGCAGCGATATGCTGGATATAATAGCTGAAACCAAACAACGCGACAACATAGCCGTATTCGGCAGCCCGGGGGCGATACATACGTTGTTTGAAAAAGACCTGATAGATGAGATGTACCTGTTTATAAACCCCATTGTACTGGGCCATGGTGCGCCGCTATTCAAAGGCATTCATGAAAGGATAAAATGGAAGCTGGTGGAGGTGAAAACCTTTGAGGGTTGTGATGTGGTGGGGATGCGGTATATGCGGGCTTAGTTTCTTTTTTACTCTTGTATTTTTCTTTTTTGCTTCTACAAAAAAGAAACAAAAAAGGAGCCCGACAATCAATCACAGGGTGATTGTCGGTGGCTGCCGATGGGCTACATTGCTACTGTTGTACCGGGCTTTTCGGCCTTGATGAATAGGCAGAGTTAAAGAAGAGAAGTTTATGTAATACTTATCTGTGTGTAATGCTATCCAATTACAAATTCTTAGCTTCTTCTTCTTTCTTCTCTTCCAGTTCCTTTTCTTTCAGGGTGGCTTCTATGCGTTCTTCTTTAATGCCGAGGCGGATGAATACGTAGAGGCTCATATATACATTGGCTATCCATACCAGGGCAAAACCGGCGATGAGGTAGCCGCGCCAGTCAGGGAGAAGTAGTTTAAAATTGGTGAGGATAAGAAATAGAATGGTGACGTAGTGGCTGAAACAATACTCGCAGGTGAAGAGATAGAAAAATTTGCGCTGAGCAATGGTCTTGCAGTTCTTGCTTTTTTCCACGCAATATTCATGCACTTCGCGAAACACTTCCTCGTGCGTGAAGGTCCACGCTACGCAGGCAATGGGAATAGCCAACAGAAATAACCATGCGGCCTGTATGCCCAATGATACATCGTTCATAAAATAATTTATTTAAACTTCGTGCCATTCATTTATCCAATGTGGTTTTGGTATAGTTTTGCAGCCAGAGGACACACGAGATGGCAACTACATTTGAACTGACGGATTTCTTCGAATCGTATGCGGAAGCACTTACCAATTACGATACCAAAAAAATGACCCTGTACTACTCCCTGCCCTGCACCTTCCTGTCGGGCGAGATGGCTACGACCTTTAGCGAGGCCAGTAAGCTGGAGGGGCTGTTTAACCAGGGGACGGGTTTCTATAAGCAATTTGGTATGGTGAAGGCCGAAGCGGAAGTGCGCCACAAACGCGCTATTACCGAAAACATAGTGCAGGTAAAAGTGCGCTGGAAATATATGGGCGCCGATGATGCTTTCTTTTATGATTGCGATTACGAGTACCTGCTGAAAACTGATAAGCACGGCGACTGGAAAATAGAAGTGGTCATTTCCATCAACGAAAAAGAGCAGATGGAAGCATGGCTGAAGGAGATAAAAAAACCGGCTACAAAATAGCCGGTTTTTCTTTTAGTGTTTTATCCATTTTATGGCGTTTGCATAATTTCCATCCACTTTCAGCTTAACAAAATAGACCCCGGCACTTAATGTCGCAGGCAGTTCTAACTTATGTGTACCACTGCTGTATGCCGCTACATGCTGCCATAGATCTCTGCC
>JANLJF010000002.1 GCA_029255605.1 Azovibrio restrictus | reverse complement strand
TTATCCAACATATATATATATAATCATCAAAACTACGCTCAACTTAAGTGCGGAGTAAAGGAGAATTTCTGTTATATTTAGCTCACTTGTGATGACCAGATGAACAAACTATTCCTGAAAAAGAACATCATATTTGAACAGCCCCACAGATATAGGAAAATAGCCGTTCCATCATTAGAAGAAAATAACATCTGTGTCAATAAGAACCTATTAGCTTTTGCATTTGACAACGAAATTTTTGATATGACGGCGAATAAGAGAATTAAGATTCCAATTACGTACAAGACTGATAAATATAATGAGTTTGAGATAGGGGATATTTTTGAAGATGCCCGTTATTATTATATAATAGGTTTGGAAGAACAAAATATTTCTACTGCTATCCGCTTTTCAAAAACAGGGAATAAGGTTGATAAGGTAGAAATAGGGCAGGCTAGCGAGGTGAATAAATATTGTGTAAGATTCTATGGTAGCGGTGATAAGATAATATATAAGCCACAGAAAAATGATTGCCTTGTTATAGCAGAAATTAAATACTAATTTCTTATTTTAGATAGCTTTAGAATTCGCACCGCTATCGCCATGTGGAAACGGCTTGTAGTCCTTTTTTGTTTATTGCTGGTTTTTGCTGATGCTGTGTTTGCCCAAAATGCAGACTCTGCACAATCGCGCCTGAAGGATACGATGAACATAGGCGAGGTAATCATTAAAGCCCGTACCAAAATAAAGATCAGTAAAGATACAGTGAGCTATACGGTAGATTCTTTTTACAAGAACCCTATGGCTACAACAGAAGATGTGCTGAAACGCCTGCCTGGTGTAGAAGTGGGCAGCGATGGCAAGATAACCGTTCAGGGCAAGGAGATAACTAAAATATACATCAACGGTAAGGAATATACATCGGACGACCTGCGCACCATTACCCAAAACCTGCCCGCCGAGGTGTTGGAAAAGATACAGGTGGCCGATTATTATGATGAGGATGCCCAGTTTAGCGGGGTAAAGCCCAATACGGACAAGAAAATCATCAACCTCCAATTCAAAAAGAAGTATAAGGGCGGCGTATATGGCCGTGCGGCTGCAGGGTATGGCACTAAAGACCGATACCAGGGGGGCGTGTTTGCGAATTATATAACAGACTCGATACGGATAACGGGTATTGGCAATGCGAACAACACCGGCCTCAGCGATGTAGACCGTAATAGCGGTGACAATGCCAGGGCAGCCAGTCGGCCCCAGAATGGCGTAAATACCAAGCAAAGCGGGCATATCAACTTCGGTTATGAACGTACCAAAGCATTCCGGCTGAATGGGAGCTACGATGTATCGAACAGCGATAATTCGCTGCAGCAGTCTTTATTTCGCACTACCTACCTGCAAGGCGATAGCACCTTACTGCGCAGGCAAACCACCAACCAGAACAGCAATACCCGCCAGCACAGGCTGAACCTGCGCAGCAGCTACCAGCTAAATGAAAAGAACCAGATGCAACTGGACGGCAGCGCTTATTACCGCACAGCAAACACCGGTAATGCCAGTAATGATATGACGGCTTACCAGCAGGAAGATGCTATCAATTTTAAGCGCCAGGCCGATAATAAATCGAATACAGATGCATACGGATTTACCTTGTCGGATACCTATCGTAAAAGATTTAGGAAAGAAGGCAGAACGGTATCTATAGGGGCCAGCATCAACTACGGAAAGGATAAGCTGCATGGCAATAATGATAACATCAACCAGTATTATACACCGCCCGGTACCAATTATAATGCTTTTGTAACTGAAGAAAACAAAGAGAATACCAGCACGAATGTAAACCTGAGGTATACAGAGCCATTGGGCAAACGGCATTTGCTATCGCTGGCATATAATAATGTGTATGCCAATAGTACCAGCGACAAGCTGGTGAACCAGAATAATAATGGTGAGCTGGTAAAAGACACCAACCAGAGCCGGGGCTATGTGAACCGTAATATGGAAAACCCTGTGGGGCTTACTTACCAGTATAGCGCAGAGCGGATAACAGCCAGTGCAGGGCTGGATGCACGGCCATATAAGAGGTATAGCGAACTATCGGGCACTACAAAGAATGTGGTGGAGCAAAAGGGTGTCAATTACTTCCCAAATCTTTCTGCGCGGTATACTACACCTAAGAACAATACCTATAACCTGAATTATAACGGCAGCATACGATCACCGGAATTAACGCAACTGCAGCCGATACCGGACTATACGGATAGCCTGAATATATATATAGGCAACCCATCTTTGCGGCCGGAGGTAAATCATAATATCGCGGCATCGTACAACTATTACGATATAAAGAGCCAGCGCATGGCCTGGGTATCGATACGCTACAGCCGTACCGATCAGAAGATCATTAACAAGTCGGACATCAACGCATCGCGCAGGATAACGACGCCTGTAAATGCTAATGGTAACTATAGTGTGAATGTCAATGGTAATTATACCATACCGCTTTTTGCGAAGGCTTTGAAAACGACGTTTTCTTTGAATGGTGGCTACTCAAACAACATAACGATAACCAACGGCCAGCAATTAAATATCGGCAACTATAACCTGCAGCCTTCCGTACGGATGGTGTACTTATCGGATAAGTGGTATGAGGGCGACCTAAGCTATAGCTACCGTATGAATGGTGTTGAGAACCCTGCCACTGCTACCAATATATTGCAGACGCATAATGTGAGCAGTACGGGTACTATTACGCTTCCGCTCAATTTTAAGTTTACTTATTACATTAACTATGTGCTGAACGATGGCTTATCGGCTGGGTTGGACAAGGATTTCCTGCTGGTGAATGCCATGCTGGATAAATCTTTTGATAAGCCCCGTGGCTTTTCTGTAAGGCTGCAGGCCTATGATATATTTAATAACTATCCGAATGTGCAGCGTGTGGTGGGCGATAATTATTTTGAAGACCGCAGCGTGAACAGGGTAGGCAGTTATTACATGTGTTCCATCGTGTACCGCTTCAGGTATTTCCCAGCGGGCAAAAAGGTAGAAGAGTACAATTAATAATTGTAGCTATGCAGGTATGCCCATTCGCCAACGGGTAGTGCAGGGCGGTATGTTTTTTTCTTAGCCAGTTTCCTTACCATGCTGGTGCGTTCTTTAGCGTTGGGGTGTGTGCTTACCCATTCCAGCATGCCGGGCATGTTGCCATATGTCTTGCCCATTTTTTCAAAAAAATCAGCCAGAGGCGCAGGATTGATATTGGTTTTGTCCAGATAATAAACAGCGCTTTGGTCGGCCTCACTTTCCTGGGAGCGGTTGAATTTGCCGGATGTAACAGAACGCAATAGTTCTTTCAGCAAGCCCATATTATCGCCACCAAACATCATAAGGATGCTCAGGCCCACTTCCTTAGCCATGCGTTTGCTGATGTGGCCATTTTGTATATGTCCTATTTCGTGTGCTATAACACCGGCCAGCATATCGGGGCTATCGCAAAAGCTGATAAGAGATGAATTGACAACGATGCTGCCACCGGGCAATGCAAACGCATTCACTTGCTCGTCGCGGAACACATATACTTTAATACTGCCGGTGTCTATATGGTTGGCCATGCAGATGTTGTTCTTAAGGCTATTCATAATAAATGCTACGCTATCATTTGTTATCTCTTTTTTATCGAGCCGATGGGTTTTAATAAAAAGCTCGCCCAGTTTTTCCTGGCGTTTTTTGTTGAAACTGGAGGCATGCAGCCATTTAGACCAGGGCAACTGGCTTAATGTATACCATGCGCCTGCAAATACCACAGCAAGTATTGTGAATTGGAATAGCAGTTTTTTCATAACTATTGTGCATGATAAGGTGAGGCGGGTTTGCGAACCAGCATATCTGTAAGAGCAGCCCAGAACCACCAGCGTACAGTAGCACCTTTGCGAACACGTATGGCCGCAGAAATGTTTACAACGACTTCCACTATATTGAAAACAACAACGACAATAATATATGCAAAGTATTTATCGGTAAACGGTGTGCTGCCGGTAAAGGCTTTGATGGTCCATGTGAGGGCTGCACTGTTCATAATGAAAATAGTGAGCTGCGAAACAAGCGCCTGCGTGCAATGCCATTTAACAAAAGGTGTGGCACGACGGTTAAGGATGAAGAAAAGAAATGTGGCTAGCAGATTGATGATAGGTAGCGGCAAGCCTGCCATTACGGCCATTACCGACATCAGGTATCCATTGGATGCTTTTTCCTTTTCGTGTTCCAGGGGTTTGTAATTGAGCATGGCAAGGGTTATAAATGTTTTGCGATATTCCAAAGCCAGTTGAAGCTTAGTGCCGCCAGCATTACTATGATAATAGCCGGGTGTTTCTTAAAGAAACCATCAAAAGCTTTGTAGGTGTGATGTAGTGTTTGTTTATGGCGTACCATATCTGTAACCAGCCATATGGGTACGGCTAATAGCAATATAATGGCCAGAAACCCTAATGGGTTGATATAAACAGCATGGAGTAAATGGCCCTGCATAATACTGACTGCCGAACGGGTAGTGCCGCATGCGGGGCATGGCAGCGATGTTATATTCTTAAATAAGCAGATGGAAGCAGATGAGCTGTTGTATAAGTTGTAAGCCAACCATGCACAAGAGCCCATCCACAATAAGCCTGTCGATGCATAAAAACGTATGGTTTCTGACGGCTTCATCTGTTGCGAATATTAATACAGCGCCATTTGCAGTTTCTGCATATTTATTTCCTTGGCACGGCCCATAATCAGGAACCAGTCAACAATGGCCCAGATACCAAGGCCACCGCAGGTGAGCAGCTTGGCCAGGCCAAGGCCGGTTTCGCCCAGTACAAAGCGGTCGATACCTAACTGGCCGCCGAGAAGAGAAATAATAAGCATGGTAATGGGGTCTTTCAGGTCCAGCGCCTGTATATTCATCCAGCGAGATTCGTCGGCCTTTAATAGCATATCGCGGATGATGGCAATCTGATGGCTTTCAAAGTATTTGCTGTTAGCCATGATGTACATGTCAACTTTTTGGGTGTCCATAGTGTAAATTTTCTCTAAAATAGTTTTTTTACTTATTTTTTGAACTGTAAATCTATCAACAAGTTGTGCATATTAGCCGGGAGACAATAATTATAAACGTAACCCAACATTCCTTATCTTAGTAAAATGGTAAAGTTTCAAAGCACAGGCAGGAAATGTATGTCCGTTGCGGCTATAGCTATGGCAGCATTGATAAGCAGTTGCGGCAGTAAAACAGAAGCCCCTGTACCTGACTATGGCAATAACTACGGCGACCTGAAGTATAAAATCAATGGCGTGAAAGACCTGACCATGGAGCGCATAGGGGAAGGTACTATGCAACTATCTATAGAAAGGACATCCGGCAAAATAGAAGATATCATGATGGCGGTGAGGAACTTACCGGCCGGCGCTACAGCTACCTTTACGCCCATTACGATAGGCAAGCCTTCATTTAATACAATGCTGACTATAAAATGTACGCGCGTAAAAGCAGGTACCTATGATGTAATAGTGCGTGGCTCCAGCCAAAGTAGTGGTTTTACTGATTCTACCATGACACTTACTGTGCTTCCATACAGCAATGCGGCTGATGGCTTGATAGGTTTATTCAGGGAGCAGGCCGCTTGTACACAAGGGGGTAATGTAGGCGATACCGTAGATGTAGAGAAAGACCAGACTACTCAAAATCGAGTGAACTTTAAGGGCCTGTGGAGTGGCGTATGGAGCAATGTAATTTACGCTAACCTGAACCCGGCCGATAACACACTTGTAATTCCGGCACAGTCTATTAATGGTGTGACGTTTAGCGGTAACGGTACTTTTGATGACAATACGATCATCATCTCATATAGAGTAGCGGGTGCTACAGTAAATGATACTTGTACGTCTACATTGTCGCGATTGTAAATTATTTGAGTGTAACATCTGTATTGCCGCCTGCCTTCCGGATGTGGCAGCAGTCGCTGGCTATCAGATAGCCTTCTTTGACTGCCTGCTTACCATTTAAAAATCCATAAAAGTAGAAGCTGTCGTTTGTGTTCACGAATTTTTTGTGATAGTTGTCATCCAGCACAATGTAGGAACCATCTATAAATGTGGTTTGTTCATGGTGTATCTTTTCATTAGTACTCTTCCTTATGGTATAAGCGCTGTCCAATTTAACACCCTCACCGGTACTGTCTTTAATGTTTACCGTTACCATTGCAAACATTTCGGTACATATCACATTCGATCTGCAGGGATTGTTCCTTTTTTTGCTGCTTCTACAAGAAGATGCAGCTAAGAGCATAGAAATACCCAAAATAAATACAGAACACCTCATAAAAGCAGTTTGCCGCATTGTTTAAAAATCTATGCCACAGTAAAGAGGAGAATAGCCAATCCATTTTAGAACATAAACAAAAAAGCCACACAAGAATGTGTGGCTGTAGTTTTCATGGGGTTAGGGAGGCTATGGTTGTGTAGCCGTATATATAATGCCTACCTGGTAGTTGCCGGCAGGGTATGTAAGATCCGGTTTGGCCTTATAGTTCACTGCAAAGCTTTGTTCATCGCCGCGGCCACAGTTTACAAGTATATCTTTTGCGGTAGCAGATAGGGGCATATCCGTATGTACGCCATTAGCTATTTCGCCCTTCGTACTGTTTTCTACCAGCGACAGAAATAATGTATTATCAACAGGCATCGCTTTTTCAGAAGTGCCGGTGCCGCTATAAGAGAAAGTAGGGGCATCGGCGCTTACAGAAACCATAAAACCCCTGTTGGAACGTACTTTAAATACCTGTTTGCCAGTATTAAGCCCGTTTTCGTATTGAGATATCGTATTGAAAGAAAGGCTGATGGTATTGCCGGATATGTTGGCAATTTCTATAATGGGTAGTAAATTCAATAGCATGGATTGCTGTGCTGTACCCGATTCTGCCAGGGTACGGGCTGCAAAAGCCACAAGTAAAACAATAATGGTAAGGATCCTCTTCATCATAACCTTCCGCGGGTTAAATTATTCTCTATATACTTTCTCTCCTTAACCGATACAAAATGAATAATGCATCGTATTATGATACGAATGTATAACAACTGATTAACATTTGCAAACGAGTTGTTAATGATGTAATAGAAAATTAACCTGCGGTTGTAAGGCTTTATTTCACTTCCAGCTGGCTTTCAATGGCTTCCAGCGACATATCTTCGCCGCCATCTACCACGCCCAGCACCGAGTATTTTCCTTTGGCCATGTTTTTGGGCAGCTCAAAACTCACATATCGCTTTTGGCCGGGGAACATGGGAAATTCTATCGGGTCTAACTTGGTTTTGCTGCCATCGCTGATAGCTGCCAGTTCCAGGTACGATTTGCATTCCAGCATTACATCGCCCGTGTTCTGGCAAATCAGGTTGTAAATATTCAGCCCTTCGGGAGAAGGCTTCAGGTCATAAACCTTTAGTTCTTTATTAGTAAGTGCAGGTGGCGTTTGGTATATATGCACTCCTATACGCAGCAGGTTGTTTACACTGGCCTGTGTTGTTTTGTCATTTGTAGCATTCGCTTCCTTCACCGTTTCGATGAAAAGCATCGCCCATTTCATTTCTTTAGTAGCTTCAGCATCGGCTGGCATAGAAAGCTTTACCGTCACTTGTTTCACCTGGCCGGATTCAAGTTCTACGAAGTTATCGCTAAGGGCCACCCATTTGGCGCAGGAGCGGCTGAGCGTATCAGCACGATAATAAATATGGCCACCCATACTGTCGCGTACCCAATCGTTGAGGTATAGCTTGAATTGCACTTTTTTACCCGATGTGTTGGAAATGTTGATCACCTGGCTTTCACTAAGGCCACCGCCAAGGCGAAAATCTAATGTAGTGGGGTAAGCACCTACATTTTGTGCTTTAGCAAAAAAAGAAAGACAGATGAATAATGCTGAGAAAAAAAGGGGTAAGCAAGTACGCTTCATATTTGTTTTAAATGATACACAAAACAACTATTTTTACCAACAATATCAAAATACCTCTGCGAATTATTCCTGCTGCATGCGAATTATAACCCTGTTGGTTTTATTATGGTATCTGCCTTTCTGTGCAACAGCACAGAACGCTACCAATAATTTGCAACTTTACACCAATACCGGCCTCAATTTTACCTGCAGCGACCCCACAGACCTGGAGAACGACCAAACCATAGCGGGAGCTATAACATTGGTTGTGAGGACCAAGAGCAGTAATTGCTCCATATACGCCCGTATGTCTTCTTTTTTAGGCCCCAGTGGTTTTGTTACCGGTACCTATCCCATACAGCTCGACTGGACATCTGATAATTCGCCCAATGCGGGTAATTTAGTAACCTCCGCGCTCACCCTTACATCCAGCGACCAGCGCCTCTTTACACAGTCGAAAACGAACAAAACCTATAGTTTTAACTATAACCTGATACTGAAAGCACCGGGCTATACATACCCGCCGGGACATTATAATTTCACTATCCTGTTTACTATGACACAGCCATGAGAAGCTTAATAATCATATGGCTATTGTTGTTTACCGGTACCGCTCACGGGCAGAGTTTCAGTTCCAGTACATCGGGCAATGTAGATATTTATTCGGTGCTGAATCTGAATATTATCAACCTGAGCGGGGTAGTATCATTTAATACCCCCAATGATTATTTCAGTGGGCAAACCATTAATAATTCTGCTACCATAGCCATTAAGAGTAATGTAAGCTGGCAGGTAAGTGTTTCTGCGCAAAGTGCTTATTTCCAGCCTATGACAACGGGTGCCAGTACAAACATGCCGGCGAGCGTAGTAGGCATACGCAGGAACGGCTCATCGAGCTTTGTGAGCCTTTCTACAGGTGGTGCTACATTAAAAACAGGTAGCGGGGGTAATGCTAGCACCAGCGGCAATTCTTTTGATATAGACATGAGCCTGTCTCCCGGCTTTGAATATAATGGGGGTATATATAACATTGGCATTCTTTACACCCTTACGCAGCAGTAGATTTTAATTCAGCATATAATACAAAAGGCTGTTGAGTTCGTTATATTTACAAAAATCATCTTACGGATTTATAATTATGAAACGTATCGTACTGTCATTGTATGTCCTATCATTATTGGGTATACAGCAAGTAGCAGCGCAGGCTAAGCTGGTAGAAAAAGTAGCCAAAAAGGGGAATGAGGTTGTGATACCCTACGAAAAGTATGTATTGCCCAACGGCCTTACCGTACTGGTGCACGAAGACCATTCAGACCCCATAGTGCATGTAGATGTTACTTACCACGTGGGTTCTGCAAGGGAAGAGATAGGTAAGTCAGGCTTCGCTCACTTCTTTGAGCATATGATGTTTCAGGGTTCTGATAACGTAGCAGACGAGCAACATTTCAAAATCATAACCGAAGCAGGCGGTACGCTGAACGGTACTACCAACCGTGACAGGACTAACTACTTTGAAACTGTGCCCAGCAATCAACTGGAAAAAATGCTATGGCTGGAAGCCGACCGTATGGGCTTTTTGCTGGATGCGGTAACACAAAAGAAATTTGAAGTGCAGCGCGCTACCGTAAAGAATGAACGTGGCCAGCGCTATGATAACGTGCCTTACGGACTGGTGAGCGAAGTGACCGCTAAAAACCTGTACCCATATGGCCACCCATACTCATGGCTGACAATAGGCTATATAGAAGACCTGAACAGGGTAAATGTAGAAGACCTCAAAAACTTCTTTTTGCGCTGGTATGGCCCTAATAATGCGGTAGTAACCGTAGGTGGAGACGTGAATGCGAAAGATGTAGTGAAACTGGTTGAGAAATACTTTGGCTCGATACCTAAAGGTCCGGAAGTAACGCCGGTAAAAGTACCTGCTGTAGCGCTTGAAAAAGACCGTTATATATCTATGCAGGATAACTATGCGAAGCTACCATCGCTGCGCGTGGTATATCCTACGGTGCCTTCCTATCATAAAGACGAAGCTCCGCTGGATTGCCTGGCCGAAATACTGGGACAAGGCAAGAACTCGATTTTGTATAAAAACCTGGTGAAAGCACAAAAAGCTGTAAACGTGAGTGTTTATAACTCTACATCAGAACTGGCAGGTGAATATGTATTCGGTGTAATACCATTCCCCGGGCAGACATTAGCTGATATGGAAAAGCAAGTGAGGGAAGCCGAAGCTGAATTTGAGAAGCGCGGTGTAACGGATGAAGACATTGAGAAGTTTACCAACAGTATGGAAGCAAATGCGATCAATGGCCTGGAAAGCGTGTCAGGGAAAGTTTCTCAGCTGGCAGCGTTCTATACTTTTACCGGCGATGCAAACTATATAGGCAAGGAATTGAAGCGTTATACAAGCGTTACCAAAGAAGATGTAATGCGTGTGTACAATCAATATATAAAAGGCAAGCATTCCCTGGTGGTAAGTGTACTGACCAAAGATTATACAGATAAAGTAGCGCCGGATAATTATACAGTTGCTACCGATGGTTATAAAGCTCCTGATTATGGTTATAACGGGCTGAAATATAACAAAGCAAAAGACAACTTTGATCGTAGTAAAGTACCCGGTAATGGTGACAACCCTGTAGTGAAAGTGCCTGAATTCTGGAAGAAAGAACTGCCCGGCAATATTAATGTAATAGGTGCAAAATCTGACGAGATACCTGTAGTAACAGTGCTGCTGCATTTCAAAGGCGGCAGGCTGCTGGAAAATGGCGCTATTAACAAAGCCGGCCTTACCAGCATATTTGCAGATATGATGGAAGAAGATACCAAGAATTATTCCGCAGAAGCATTCAGCGTAGCACTGGATAAACTGGGCAGCAGCATTAGTGTAAGTGCCAGTACAGACGGCGTTGATGTAAGCGTTCGCTCGCTGCGCAAAAACCTGGATAAAACCATGGCACTGCTGGAAGAGCGCATACTGCGCCCGCAGTTTACAGAAGCGGCATTCAACAACATCAAAAAGCGCAATATAGAAGGCATAAAAAATGCCATGGTGCGACCAAACTATGTAGCGAGCGTAGTGTATAACAACGTGCTGTATGGTGAGAACAATATACTGGGCTGGCCCGGTGGTGGTACAGAAGCCACAGTTAGCAACATTCAGCTGAGTGATGTGCAGGATTATTATAACACCAATATGTCTAAAAAAGACATGGATATAATAGTAGTAGGTGATGTTTCCCAGGATGAACTGTTGCCGAAGCTGGCATTCCTGCAACAACTGCCGGAAAAGAATGTAGTTCTGCCACAATTATCCGCAGCGCCAAAGGTGGCAAAAACCAAAATATACTTTGTAAATGTGCCGAACGCTGCGCAAACAGAGTTCCGGATAGGTACGGTTACCGATATGAAGTATGATGCATTTGAGAACTATTATAAATCAGGCATCCTTAACTATCCGTTTGGTGGTGCCTTCAATAGCCGCCTGAACCTGAACCTGCGTGAAGAGAAAGGCTGGACTTATGGTGCCCGTGCCAACTTTGATGCGGACAAATATACCGGTAGCTATACTTTCAGTGCAGGTATCAAAGCGAATGCTACCGATAGTGCCCTGAAAGACATCATCAGCATATGGAATGACTATAAAAAAGCAGGTCCTACGGAAGATGAGCTGGCATTTACCAAAATATCATTGCGCCTGAGCGATGCACGTAAATATGAGTATCACTTCCAGAAAGATTTGTTCCTTTGGAGTATACTGTTTTATATCCTTCATGACAATTACGCGGTAA
>JANLJF010000001.1 GCA_029255605.1 Azovibrio restrictus | reverse complement strand
GGATAACCCTGCACCGAAATTGGCCCATTGCTTATCAAAATAATTGAGCATAACGGGTACTTCGGCATAGTTCAGGTTGATATTATACCGCTTGAGCTCAAACACCCTATTGTTTGAAAGCTGCGAACGGTGGCCACGGCTGCCTTTTTCTGAATACAATATTTCAAGACTGCCTGCTATATTACTGGTGAAACGGGCATAAACAATACCGCCCACATTCACCCCTATTTTATGATAACCGGCATAATTATCACCATCTACCTGGGTAAAATTGCCCCCGGCTATAAGCCCGCCAAAGAAAGTGCGGGGTTCTTCCACATAATAACTTTGGGCATATGATTGATTGAAAGAAGTAGTAAGAGCAAAGAGAACAACAATAAATCCTGCGAATTTTCTAATTTTAGCCATCGAAACCGGAATTGCTAATGAGCTTCAAATATACAGCAAACACCCTTAAAAAACTGGAGCAGCTTTTTGAGGAAGCTAAATACATCATACGTTACGAGAAGGGTAATTTCAACTCCGGCTACTGCATCCTTGAAGACAGGCGCGTTGCGGTCATCAATAAGTTTCTGAGTGTAGAAGGCCGTATCAATGCCCTGATAGAAATTTTACCAACAATTGACGTAAAGGAAGAAGAACTGAGTGGGGAAATGCTGAAATGGTACCGGCAACTAAAAGCTGCACCTACAGCAGATGATGATAACAGCGTACAAACAGAAATAGACCTTTAGCCGTGAAAGTTACATTTTTAGGTACCGGTACTTCCCAGGGTGTTCCGTTCATTGGTTGCGATTGTGCTGTTTGTACCTCAACCGATGCACGCGATAACCGCCTGCGCACATCTGTATGGATAGAAACGCCGGAGGCAAGCATTGTAATAGATAGCGGCCCCGATTTCAGGCAACAAATGTTGCGCGCTAATGTGCGGAAGCTGGATGCTATAATTTTCACCCACGGCCATAAAGACCATACTGCAGGCATGGATGATGTACGCGCCTATAATTTTCATGATGGCAGGGCCATGGAAGTATTTGCCACAGAAGCCACACAAGAAGTGTTGCAGCGTGAATTTCAATATGTATTTCAGGAACTAAGCTATCCCGGTCTGCCGCAGGTGAACCTGAACACCATCTCGGCATCAGAACCTTTTATTATCAACGGATTGCAAATTGTACCGATACGGGTACTTCATTACAAAATGGAGGTATTGGGCTTTCGCATAAACGATTTCACCTATATCACCGATGCTAATTACATCACCATGGAAGAAATGAATAAAGCCAAAGGAAGTAAAGCTTTCGTGCTAAATGCTTTGCGCCACCAGGAGCATCCATCCCATTATACTTTATCGCAGGCCATAGACGTGGCTACTGCCATAGGGGCTGAAAATACTTACTTCACACACATTAGCCATCAGCTGGGCCTGCATGCAGAAATAGAGAAAGGGCTGTCTGAAAAAATGCACCTTGCCTACGATGGGTTGACACTGCATTTATGATAATTTTATAAGACTTCCTGCTAACTTTAAGGAAAAGGATACTGTCTTAGAACCTACATTCAGAATAAACACATAATAATGAGGAAATTAATAGCTACCGCCGTATTGGCACTTTCTATAAGCACTGCAGCGCATGCCCAATATGAAAACACGAAGATAAAAGTAGGCCAGCTGGCACCTGAGCTGAACCTGACCACACCCGACGATAAGCCCATAAAGTTTTCGGAAGTATATGAGAAGCGTGTGGTGCTGCTGGACTTCTGGGCATCGTGGTGCGGCCCCTGCCGCCGTGCCAACCCAAGGCTGGTAGAAATGTATAAGAAATATAACGGCCAGAAGATAAAAGGGGCCAAGAAAGGCTTTGAGGTAGTAAGCATATCGCTGGACAAGGATAAAGACCCTTGGGTAAAGGCAATAGCTAAAGACAGCCTGTACTGGCCATACCATATGAGCGACCTTAAAGGCTGGGATTCAAAGGCGGCAAGCGAATACGGTACTTCATTCATCCCGCAGGCTTTCCTGGTAGGGCCCGATGGTGCAGTGATAGCCAAGTACAACTTTGCAGAGCAGGCAGCCGAAGACCTGGAGAAAATGCTGAAAGATGGCTATACATCGCCTATGAAGAAAACAGGCAAAAAGGGTAAGAAAGAGGCTGAAAACTAATATCACATTAGCAGAATTGTAAATTTTACTGCTAATTTGTTGTTTGCCTTTAATATTTACCTTATCTTTGCACACTCAAATTTTAAAACCGCATGGCAAAATCCATGCACTAAATAATTAAAGAAATGAAAAAAGGAATCCACCCGGAAGGCTATCGTTTAGTAGTTTTCAAAGATATGTCTAACGACTACTCTTTCCTGACACGCTCTACAGCGGCTACAAGGGAAACTATTACCTGGGAAGATGGCAACGAGTATCCACTGGTAAAGGTGGAGATCTCTCACATGTCTCACCCATTCTATACTGGTAAATCAGTATTTGTGGATACTGCAGGTCGTATCGACAAATTCAAAAAGCGTTACGAGAAAAAGAAATAATCAACAATTATATCATTTGCAATACGCACGAAAAATCCCGACTTTTGTCGGGATTTTTTGATTTGATCAATCACTCTACGCCCCTATTCAGGGACTGGATGGGGAGTGCAACTACTGAAAATGAATATTATTCTATTCGATACAGAAGTACGAAATAGACTTTTACCTTTTACCCACACGCGTCCTGTAGCGGATATACGCTGTGGCATACTTAACATGCGCGAACGCTGGGAACATTTATTGAAGCAACCCACCTCTACGCTTACCACAGCACATCTGCAGGAAGTATTCCATCTGAATGATGCGGCAGATAACCTTTATATAAATGGTGCCGTATTTGCTACCAAAGCACTGTGCGCTGCGGCCCTGCAATTGCAAAGCGGTGAAAAACTGGTAGCAGGCGAAATGCTTATTGCTGCACGGCCGGTTGAAACTATCCATAGCATAGAAGATATGATAACTGTTACTGCAGCGCTTAAGGCCGTAACAATAGAAGATACGATATCATCTCTACAGCATGTGTGGGATATCTTTTCCCTGAACGATGCCGCTATACGTGCTGATTTTGAACTGTTGACAGCAGGCAGAACCTCTGCGGCTATACCGGAAGGTGTAACCGTTATAGGCAAGGAAAACCTGTTTATAGAAGCAGGCGGAGTGATACAACCCGGCAGTATTATCAATGCCTCCACAGGGCCGGTATATGTAGGCAAAGGCGCTGAAATAATGGAGGGCTGCCTGGTGCGCGGTCCGCTGGCACTGTGCGACCATGCAGCTGTAAAAATGGGTGCTAAAATATATGGCGCTACCACCATAGGCCCCGGCTGTAAAACAGGCGGGGAGATAAATAATACTGTATTCTTTGCCAACAGCAATAAAGGGCATGATGGCTACCTGGGCAATGCTGTCATAGGCGAATGGTGCAACCTGGGGGCGGATACCAACTGCTCGAACCTGAAGAATAACTACGATGAAGTGAAGATATGGGATGAGCATAGCAATAAATCTGTAAGAACCGGGCTTACCTTTTGCGGGTTGATAATGGGCGACCATTCCAAAGCAGGCATTAATACTATGTTCAACACCGGTACGGTAGTAGGTGTTTCAGCCAATGTGTACGGCGCAGGTTTTCCTGAAAAATTCATCCCTTCTTTTTGCTGGGGTGGTGCCGATGGCATGACCTCTTACCGGCTGGACAGGGCCATGGAAACTGCCGACAGAATGATGGCACGCCGCGGTAAGAAACTGACGGATGCGGAACGCAAAATGTATAGCTACATTTTTGAACAGACAGCCGCACAACGCGAAATATTTGCAAACGGATAAACAACTATTTTACATAAATAATAATATTATAAAAACATGCGTAAAAAGATAGTAGCAGCTAACTGGAAAATGAACATGAACCTGGACAAAGGACATGCATTGGTAGCTGCCATACTGAAAGGCCTGCCCGAGCTGAATAACGACAACCAGGTGGTGATAGCGCCACCGTTCATCAATATACAACATACTGTGTACCAGGTAGAAGATGTGCCGCATGTATATGTAGCAGGCCAAAACTGCTTTACTGAAGCAGCAGGCGCCTATACGGGTGAAGTAGCCGCAAGCATGCTGAAAGATGCAGGTGCCGAATATGTGATACTTGGCCATTCTGAGCGCCGCGAATACTTTGGCGAAACAGACGCGGTACTGGCTAAGAAAACAGACCAGGCACTGAATAGCGGCCTGAAAGTGATCTTCTGCTGCGGTGAGCCATTGGAAATACGTGATGCAGGCACACAAAACGACTATGTAGCAGCACAACTGAAGGCCGGTGTATTTCACCTGCACAAACACCAACTGGCCAATGTAGTAATTGCGTACGAGCCAATATGGGCAATAGGTACGGGCCGCACAGCCAGCAGCCAGCAGGCGCAGGATATGCATGCACATATACGCAGCCTGTTTGCCGCACAATATGGCCAGCCTGCTGCCGATAACCTGACGATACTGTATGGTGGTAGCTGCAAACCATCGAACGCGGCAGAACTGTTTGCCTGTCCCGATGTGGATGGTGGCCTGATAGGTGGTGCATCGCTAAAAGCAGATGAGTTTCTGGGTATTGTGAATGCTATGATAGGGGCATAAAAAATATTTGATTTTCCTTTTGGTAATAAGAAAAGCCTTCTTATCTTTGCAATCCCAAACGGGAAAGGCCGCGTTGGTCAAGGGGTTAAGACGCCTCCCTTTCACGGAGGAATCACGGGTTCGAATCCCGTACGTGGTACAAGAAAAAGGTAATCGATACGGTTACCTTTTTTTATTTCAGCTTGTTATTTTTACAAGCGAAAAAGAAATCTTCGGAATAGTACATGGCCTCGTAGTACAATGGATAGTATAAGAGTTTCCGAAGCTCCAGATTCAGGTTCGATTCCTGACGAGGCTACTACCTGAAAGGTGCAGAAATTTCTGCACCTTTTACTTTTACCCCCATTACAATAAATGCTTAAATTGCTATATGCCTAAAAAAGCCAACACCAAACCTACAGATGCAGAACAGGTGGCTACGTATATGGACGCGCTGAACCATCCTTTGAAAAAGGATATGGAAGCACTGATGAAAGTAGTGCAGAAGGCCGATGCGAAACTATCTGAACGCATTAAATGGAATGCCCCCAGCTATCACTATAAAGAGGACATTGTAACCTTCGGCCCACTTCGTACCGGTAAGCTATTCCTTGTATTTCATCATCCCTCTATCATGAACATAAAGTCTGAAATACTGGAAGGTGATTTTAAAGACCGCAGGCTGGCATACTTTAATGGCAGTGCAGATATCAAAACTAAACAAGCAGAAGTAAAGCGCATTATCAGCGAAACTATAGCACATATAGAACGTACAGTTTAGCCTATGCATCTTAAAGACATCAGGAAGCAGCGGATGCACAACCAGATGATTACCGTTTCATCGCTCACGAAGCCGGAAGAGGTAGTGAAGCACCTGGTAGCTGTACAGTCGCAGGAATATGCACAAGCCAAATGGGCATTAGGCATGCGCATGACGGCTGCCAGTGATGCTATGATAGAAAAAGCATTTAATGATGGCAAGCTATTGCGCACCCATGTAATGCGTCCCACCTGGCATTTTGTATTACCACAAGATATACGCTGGCTACAGCAGCTTACATCGCCACGTGTTCATAAGCTAAGCCTCCCATACTATAAGAAAACAGGCATAGATGGCAAGGTGATGAAAAAGTGTTGTGATGCACTGGGAAAAATGTTGCAGGGCCATCATTACCTGACAAGAAATGAGATAAAAACAAAGCTTGAAAAAGCAAAGATATTGGCCGATGGCATGAAGCTAAGCTACCTGATGATGCAGGCCGAGCTGGACGGTGTAATATGCAGCGGCCCGCGGCATGGCAAGCAATTTACCTATGCACTGGTAGAAGAACGCGCACCGGCAGTAAAAGCAATCAGCAGGGAAGATGCACTGGGTAAATTGGTACTGCAATACTTTACTACGCGCGGGCCTGCTACAGCACATGATTTTGCATGGTGGTCGGGCCTGACCATGGCAGATGCAAATGCAGGTATAGAAATGAAAGGCCGCCAACTGGCACATGAAGTGATGGATGGTAAAATATATTACTACAGCCCCGATGTAAAACATGAAGGCAAAAAACAGCCTGCCACCTTCCTACTACCCGACTATGATGAATACGGTATCAGCTACAAAGACCGTACTGCCATATTTGGCACGGCCAATAATGCACAGGTATTGACCAACATATTTGGGCATACTGTGATAGCCGATGGCGAAGCTGCAGGCACATGGCAACGTGTAGAAAGAGGCAAAGAAACAACTGTAAAGCTCTCCTTAAAAAAAGGCCTGAGTGCAACAAAAGTAAACGCCATCAACAAAGCTGTGGACAGGTATTTGAAGTTCATCAAACAGTAACATTACTATTGCTTAGATAACAGTTCCTGGCACTTTTGTTTGATAGCCTGCGCATCTTTGAAAGATGGGTTCAATTGTATCACCTTATCCATATCAGGTATCACGGCTGCACAATTATTCAGGCGCAGGTTCATAAGCCCGCGTTTCAGGTAATTCTCAAAGTTTGAAGCATCTAATGCTATGGCTTTTGTATAAGCATCAATAGCACCCTGCAGGTTGTTTTTTATAGCATAGATGTTACCAACGTTGCTCCACACTTCGGCATCTTTAGTTCCCGCACTTACCAGTACATTGTAATACACATAAGCACTATCAAACTGCTGGCGCGATGCATAGTAGTCGCCGATATTCTTATAAGCAGTCTTCACGCCGCGTTTCACCACTACAGTATTCTTTCCTTCCTGCTTTATTTCGTATGGATATTTATCTATCACATCGGCCCAAAGGGTCTTACTATCTTTCCATACGGCAATGCGCTGATAGGTAAGGAATACACATAGCAGTGAAAAAGCACCCGCTATGCCTAAGGCTATGTTCTTATAACGGGGGTTTTGTATCCAATCATGCACATACAAACCGAGTATGAATAAAGGCCCGATATAGGCTACATAAGAATATCTATCGGCCATGATAGCCTGTCCTACAGATAGGAACTGCAGTACCAGCAATATCATAGCAAGGTAAAAGCCGATGCCAAATATGGTTTCGCGCTGGCGTTCTTTATTGCCGCGTGCCAGCCATACAGGCAATATCATAGCAGCTAAACCTACCAAAGGTGCTATATAGAAAATAAACGGCAGCCCTTCGCCCGTGGCAGGGTATGGATAGATAGCCGATAAGCCTAAGGGTGCTACCAGCTTTACCCAATACATAAACAAGCCATATGACGCAAACATTACACGCTGGGCAAAGTTGAAATACTCTGCATCGGCAATGGCCTTATCCTGTATGCTTAATGTGAGGTAACCTAACCATATGGCTACCGCAAAATAAGGCAGTTTTTCCAACCATACCCTTGCCGTAAATTTTCGCTTCTCCAGGTAATCTATCAGCAACAGCACAATAGGTAATGGCGTAGCCATAGCCTTGCTAAGGCATGCTGCGATAAATAGCAAGAAGGATAACGCCAGCATGCTATATTTCTGTTTATCAAGGTAGCGCAGGTATGCAATGCAGGACAACAGGAAGAAGAAACAATACAGCACATCTTTCCTTTCAGATAGCCAGGCTACGCTTTCTACGTGCATGGGGTGTATGCCAAAGAGTAATGCCGGGAGCGCTGCTGCCCATATACGCTTTTTACTGAGCCGGTAGAGCAATATAAATACCAATGCGGTATTTAATAGGTGCAGTATGATATTAGTAGCTACAAAGGGAGCCACACTTAGCGTATTATCCGTATCATCATAAGCGCGCTGGTAATCGATAGCCAGCGATAACATGGTAAGCGGGTGATAATTGAGCATCACTACCGAAGATGTTTCAAACATCTTACCGATGCTTTCCCCATCCAGCGACTTAATAAGTGGCTGGTCGGTTATATACCCGTCATCATCCCAGTTTGTAAACTCTTTGAGATCTGAAAACACAGGTGCATAGGCTATTAATGTTATAAGTAATATCCCTGCCAGCCAACGCCATACATTATACTGCGCCTTTGGCACTATATTTTCTACTGTAGGTACAGGTTGAGATTTTTGACTATTCTGTTTCTTTTTGCTCATAGAAAATTGGGATTGACATTCCCCTGCTGCTGCCTACAAGGCAATAGCAGCATAAATATAGAATATCTCAATAATACTACCTTATACCAATTACTATGTTTAACCACAAAAGGATTTAATATCGTATATTAACAATAGAAACCAGTCTATGCCCCGTTGGATGCGTATATCATTGAAAATTGCCGGTATTCTTGCCGGTATTGTCCTCATCGTTTGGATAGGATTAGCATGGTATATCAGCGGCAATAAAGAAAAACTTGTCAAGACCATTACCGAGCGCCTGAACGATCGCATCAATGGGGATTTAAAAATGGGAAAGGTAGACATTGTATTACTACGTAGCTTTCCCGACATATCTGTCTCGCTTCAAAATGTTTCGCTGCGCGATAGCCTGTGGCATACGCACCGCCACGACCTGATAAATGCTAAATACATCTTTGCCGAGGTAAGCCTGAAATCGGTAATAAAAGGCAAGCCCGACATTAGCAGGCTGGTAATGGAAGATGGTAATATTTACCTGTATACAGATAGCACTGATTATAGCAACACCTCTGTATTCCGAAAAGACCCGGATAAAAAGAAAAAAGGCGATAGCCCTGACTTTGGTAATGTGTTACTCGAAAATGTAAAATTCAATATAGAGCACGAAAAGAAGTTTAAGCTCTTCCAGTTTGACATACATGAATTGAAAGGTAAATGGAATCACAGCATCGGCGGATGGGAAGCCGACCTGGATATTGATATGTTCATAAAAAACTTCTGCTTCAACAGCACACGTGGCAGCTTTATGAAAAACCAGGACTTTAAAGGGCTGATACGGGTAAAATATGATGAGAAAACAAAAGTACTATCGCTGAAAGACCAGCCTATCGATGTGGGTGTAACACCTATCCGCTTTAGTGGCAATTTTGATTTCTCTACCAAACCAGCAGGGTATTCTATAGAAATAGCATCTGATGAAATGCTATATAAGCATGCGATAAAGCTGATGACACCGCCTATAGCAAAAAAATTAAACCTGGTAGACCTGAAAAATGAGGCAGAAGTACGGGCATTGCTGATAGGCAAAATGAAATACAGGGATACCCCCTGGGTGCGGGTATATTGGAAAGTAGAAAAGAACATATTGGTAACCCCCGCGGGTGATATAGAAAA
The DNA here is from genome assembly GCA_029255605.1 of Azovibrio restrictus. Lineage (GTDB taxonomy): Bacteria > Bacteroidota > Bacteroidia > Chitinophagales > Chitinophagaceae > Polluticoccus. Next base: position 2,444 of record JANLJF010000001.1, on the reverse strand, counting down.
CACCAGTTTCACAGGGGTGTACGACAACCAACTGGTGCACACCAATAATCACAAAGACGACAACTCTTACATACGCGTAAACAGCATGCGTGGCGACCTATACGGCATTACTTTTTATGCCGATTCGCTGAACGTTGTGAACCTGATACGCCCGGTACTCTCCGGCCGTTTCCGTTCAAAATTTGAACTTACTAAGCTTAACAACCTGGTAAACGGCAACACATTCCAGATGAACGCAGGCACCGGCCAATTGGATGTGATATATAAGGGAGGGCTAAACGAAGAAGATACGACGACCCCATCTGTAAAAGGATATATACAAGTAAGTAATGCCGCATTTGCTTATGTGCCGCGCAATCTCAACTTCACCAATTGTGCTGCTACCATACAATTTGCTGGCAGCGACCTTTATTTTAAAAATGTGAAGCTGAAAAGCGGAACAAGTACGCTTAATATGACTGGCAGCATACTACAGTTTATGGACCTGTATTATAAGAATCCTGAAAAAATGATAATAGACTGGCATATTACCAGCCCCAATATCAACCTCAGCGACTTCAGAACCTTCCTTGCCTCTCGCGGCAGAAATGCTGTGGCTCCTAGTAACATTAAGGTGCGCCGCGTAGGGCGTTTTGTAACACGTTTGAACACCTTCCTGGATGTAAGTAATGCCCACCTGAATGTAAAATTGAATAAACTGCAGTATAAAAGATTTGCAGCAAATAATATACAGGCCAATGTAATATTGGGGCAAAACAATATAGCGATAGACCAGATAGACCTGCAGCATGCCAATGGCAAAATTAAAATGACCGGCGAAATAGCCACCAAAAGTGCCAGTAATCCATTTAAGCTGAAAGCCGATATAGCACATGTAAATGTACAGGAGCTGTTTTATGCATTCGACAACTTCGGGCAGGATGCTATTCTATCTAAAAACCTGGCAGGACAGTTGAGTGCTACTGCCGATATAGGCGGCAATATCCGCAGCACAGGTGAAATAGTACCGCTATCATTAAATGGGGAATGCAGGTTTCACCTTACTAATGGCGCCATCGTAAACTTTGAACCTTTTGAGAAAATAGGCAAGATACTTTTCAGAAAAAGAAACCTGTCTAATGTTACATTCGAGAAACTGGAAAACCGGTTGTATATACGAGGCGATAAAATTATCATCCCGCCCATGCAGATAGCGTCCAGTGCCTTAAATGTATTCCTGGAAGGTACCTATGGCCTATCGCGCACGGGTACAGACATCAACATGGAGATACCCTTGCGCAACCCCCGTAAAGATGAACTGGAAAGTGAAGTAGTAAAGCAAGCCAAAAGCCGCAAAGGCATAGTATTATACCTGGAGGCTGTGAGCGATGAAGACGGCAAAGTGAAAATAAAATGGAATACGGAAGGTAAGCGTATTGACCCGGTATACTAAAGATGGCTTAACGGCAAAATGATCTTAAAAGTAGTGCCTTCATTTTCTTTAGACGTCACCGATATATGGCCTTCGTGATTTTCCACTATCTTCTTGCATAACGCCAGGCCAATGCCATTGCCTTCATAGTGTTCTTTCAAGTTCAGACGTTGGAATATCACAAATATCTGCTCTGCAAAAGATGGATTGAATCCAATGCCATTGTCTGAAATAGTTATTTCGCAGTATTCTTTATTTTTTAAGTTTGGATATTGCGCAATTTCATCACTAGTAAGTATGCGCGAATGGATATCAATAACCGGCGGTACATTAGCTTTTGAAAATTTCAAAGCATTCCCTATCATGTTATAGAATAGCTGATTCATCTGCAGCGGCATAGCTTGCACCGGGGGTAGCTCACCCACATTTATTGTTGCTTTTTTCTGCTGAATGAGCACTTCATAGTCCACTATGATATTATGGATGATACCGGTCAATTCTACCTTTTCTTTTGGTTGCTCTGTAGAATCTACCCGCGAAAAAGCCAGCAGGTCTTTTATCAGGCTCGACATACGTTGCGATGATGCCAGTATCTTATCCAGGTAGATAAGCCCTGTTTCATCCAGCACTTTATTTGTATAACTGTGCTGTAGTATATCTGAATACATATGTATTTTACGCAGCGGTTCCTGAAGATCGTGACTGGCTACATAGGCAAACTGATTCAGGCTCTCATTCAGCTTCACAAGGTCATTATTCAGCTTTTGCAGTTCCAATGTTCTTGCTTCCACTTGTTTTTCCAGTTGCTTACGCGTCATACGTTCCAGCGTAATGTCCTTTAACTTCCCATTGATGCGCCCAAATTCACTATTCTCATCTATAAATAATTTAGCCCTTCCATGCACTACATGTTCTGCCCCGGTTTGCCTGTTTATAAACCTGCATTCAAAATCTATTACCCCATTGGTTTCCGTTGCATTATCCAATTCATCCTTTACTTTTTGCCTGTCTTCTTCGTAAATAAGGTCAAGGA